>JABMNY010000010.1 GCA_013204385.1 Candidatus Uhrbacteria bacterium | reverse complement strand
TCGACGGCATCTGCGAACTGCTCCAAACCGTCATTGCCAAGGCAACAGCAAAGAATCCGGAAGATCGTTTCCAGACAGCTGAGGCCATAGCAGATGAACTGCAGAGCTACATCGACAACGGGCTCCTGCCTGATGATCCGGCGAAGACCCCAAGGCTTGGAACGGCTCCAGCGCACATCTTGGCACAAGCAGCAGTTCTCATCGAAGCGGAGAATTTTCCACTCGGTGGAACGATGGTTCCGTTCACTCAGGTGCAAGTAGAAGGAGATAAGAAAGCTGTACAAGCGTCTCAAACTGCACTGCCAAATACCTGGGTTGGGGGGATTGTCGACGAGGATGAGTCGTTCGATGTCCCACCTTCTCGTTCCTCTCCTGTAAGGAATTTGCTGGCGTTCGCCACGCTGATTCTCTTGCTTCTAGGCGGAGGAGTCTGGTTCATCAATCGCCCTCACGATCCAGTGACAACCATCGCCGTACCCGATCTGATCGTGGAGGAGGTAGTTCCAGAGGTGATCCACACATCTTCTGTACCTGAACAACCACCCGCTCCTGAGGCGGAGGTGGAAGCGCACACACCAGTCGCGTCGCATGGTCGCGTGCCGGTCGTGAGTTCTGTGAAGGTGACACCGGCACCTGAGGTGGTCATCATTCAACCTCCTCCAGAGCAGGAAGTTTCCGTCACGACCAAGGCGCAGGTTCGCCTGATCTTGGTTGGGGAAACGACCGCAACGGTCACACTCAGTGGTGAAGGTGGAACATACACACTCAGGAGCGGTTCACTCGACATTCCGCAAGGAACGTATCGTGTGAGCGCAGAAGGCATCGGTCGAGAGGATGCACAGACTGGCATCCTCTCTGTCACACCAGGACTCACTGTCCTTAGGTGCGACAAACGCTTCAAGAAATGCACAGGGTTCTAATGCCCACGGACGAGGATTCAACCCCTCGTCTTTTTTATTTGTATTTGTTTGTCGGCGGCTCTTGTCGGCGGCTCAGCCGCCGACCTGGTTAGGGAAAGTGAATCTTATGGACTGTTTGAGTTGGTTGATAGTCGAGTAAGAATTGTTGGTGATCGACTATCGAATCGAAAAGATGACGAAGAAGTGAAGGGTCAAGTAGAGGAATATCGATGTTGTTGAAGTAATAATAAAAACTCGACCATTGGTATGTTTTTAAAAAATCAATTGCTTGTAATTTGTCTGTTATTCCGTTTGTTTTCCAATCAATTCCAATAAGATTTAAAGGGTTTAAGTGGATATATCTAGTGAGATGTTCAAGATATGTTTGGGAATTTATTCGTTTTGCTTTGAACCTACTTTCAAACAGGTGACCCGTTCGTCCTTCTTTTTTGTTTATGTATTGAGTAAAGCTTGTGCCGAGACGGTGCATGAATTCAGAAATTCCACCTTCTTTTGTTTGTTGCACAAGAAGGTGAAAATGATTAGGCATGAGAGTAAATTGATTGATTTTTACTAACTGATATTCGGGTAAATAAGTGCGAAGACAACGTCTGTTAAAAGAAATAGGTTCATTTACATCTTGCGATGTATTAAATACTCGAAGAGTCTCGAGAAAACGATATAAATCTTCTTCTGATTGGAACGTTATTCTTCGATCAACTCCTCGATTGTAAATATGGTAGTACTCGCCGTTTGTAAAAAGTTCAGAACGCATAAACCCCCTAGCTAAAAGAATTAGTAAGGGGGTCTAGATTAAATACATCATAATAAGTAAGTTTTAGTCAACCAGGTCGGGGGCTGAGCCGCCGACAAATGAGGGGAAACGGGATTTATGACTTCACTTTTTTGGGCAAATACGGCATGATGGTCTGCGTATGATTGATATTAAACTTCTTCTTGAGGAGCCAGAGCGGATTGCTCAAAATAATCTTAATCGTGGGAAAACGATTGATATTCAGGTGGCGACTGACCTGCACGCTCGACGACTCAATTTAATTGAGGAGGTTCAGGTATTGCGGACTCGTGCAAATGAAATTGCGGGAAAGATCCCCTCTGTTTCTTCGGAAGATGATCGTAAAACCTTGATTGAAGAAGGAAAAACGTTAAAAGAACAGGTAAAAGAGAAAGAATCTGAACTCAATACAATTGAAGTTGAGCTATCTACAGAGTTAAAACGCTATCCAAACATTCTTCAAGACGATGTACCGATTGGACCGGACGAATCCTCAAATGAAGTCGTGCGTATGTTTGGAGAGCCAACAGCGTTCGATTTTGAGCCAAAGGATCATTTGGATATTGGAGCTGACCTTGGATTGATTGATATGGATCGTGCCGCAAAAGTGTCTGGTGCGCGTTTTGCCTATCTGAAAGGAGATGCCGTCTTGTTGGAATTTGCTCTTTTGCAGTACGCACTTCAAGAGACGATGAAAGAGGGGTTTGTGCCTGTACTCCCACCACATATGATTTCCACAGAAGCGATGGGAGCGATGGGATATTTGGAAAAAGGGGGAGAGGAAGAGATTTACCATCTGAAGAATGATGATCTCGTTTTGATTGGAACAAGTGAACAAGCCATTGGACCGATGATGATGAATGAGATGATCGATGAAAAGAAGGCTCCTCTGCGCTACCTTGGTTTTTCTCCATGTTATCGTCGTGAGGCTGGGGCGTATGGAAGAGATACACGTGGCATTATTCGTGTGCATCAGTTTGATAAGGTGGAAATGTTCAGTTTCACCACACCAGAAAAATCAAATGAGGAGCATGAACTTCTGTTATCGATTCAAGAACGACTGATGCAAGGATTGAAGCTTCCGCATCGCGTCATGAAACTTGCCAGTGGGGATACGGGATCTCCATCGTCTCGCACCTACGACATTGAAACATGGCTTCCATCACTCAAGATGTATCGAGAGACAAGTTCCACATCAAACACCACAGACTTTCAAACACGAAGACTGGGTACGCGTATTCGGATGGAGGACAAAAATGTGATTGCACACGCGTTGAATGGAACAGCGTTTGCGATCGGTCGTATTATTGTGGCGATCCTCGAAAATTATCAGCAAGCAGATGGCTCAGTGGTTGTTCCAGATGTATTACGTCCTTGGATGGGTAAGGAGCTCATGAAAAAAACATCCGCATAAGCAGGTTGTTCACAGTGTTGTCTCGAAGTTGTCGTGCGACAAGAAAAGAAAACTATTTGTTGACGAAACGTGTTAACTCATTGTGATCTGTAAGAGAGTTGTGAACAAAAAATAACTAAATTTAGCAAAAAACCGTTTGACGCTCAAACGGTTTTTTGATGTTCTAGAGATAGATCGACGAGTCATTACTCTCTCATACGCAAACGGAACGGAAGTTACAGATGCAGTTTCCATTTGCGATGCCGGGGTGAGGATTCATCCCTCGATCGTGTGAATGTCTTCTGAGAGGGGGCAGAAGTTGTTCAAGAGTTCTTCCGCTGGAGAGACGGAAGGAGTCGACCCACACGGGCCGGGGCGCAAGATCTGGCGCGCCGCCCGGGAAGGTTGACCATACGGGTTTCCAACCCAACAAACATGCACACCTAAGGAGTGTATCATGTCTCTCAATCATCAGAGTAGGTTTAGTCTGTTTCTGTGGAGTGTTCTCGTGCTGGGTGGATGTGTCGGGCTCTCGACCTATCGAGACACGACGGCCAGTTCCAGTGATCAGGGAGGTGGAAGTGCGGTCATTCAGCTACCGGTTGCCGAGGGGCGCGAACTCATGTGCACGCAAGGTGCGCACGGTTCCCACTCTCACCAAAGCGAGTCGACGCAGTACGACATCGACTTGGATACCAGCAACTCCGTTGACGAAGAAGTCTTCTCGCCCGTTTCAGGGAAGGCGTATGTTCACAGGGAATCCGCCACGTCTGGATTTGGCTATCACGTCAACATTGAGCTGTCCGACGGAACCTACGTGGTCATTGGGCACATGGACGACATCTTTTTGACGGATGGTCAGGAAGTCGCTGAAGGGACGATCATGGGGTACGAGGGGTGTACGGGCAACTGTAGTGGAGATCACATCCACATCGGTTTGCACGAAGGGGATGCCTCGCTGACGGCGGACAACGGTGTCTCTATTCCTGCGGTCTACTGGACGGCAGATGCCTCCGAGTATGGTTCAGCGCAGACGATCACGTCAGAAGAATTCGTGTGCGGAATCCGTAGCGAGGGCGATGCACAAGACGGCCACTTCTACGAGTCAGAGCTTGCAGTCAATCTCTGGCACCCCGACGGGACGCTCATCAAGACGCCCGACAATGCGCGAGTGTATGTGCTCGAAGATGGAAACACGCGCTGGATCGAGAACGAATCGACGTTCTGGGGACTTGGCTACGACTTCGCAGATGTCACGCTCGTCTCTGACGAGGAACTTTCCTGCTACGGGAAGGGGAGTGACATGAGTGGAGAGGTGTCGATCGATGCGGGGTTTGATGTAGAAGGCGATCTTTGGCTGATTCTGGGGAGCGCAAGCGATCCAGATCGATACCGTGTCCACGTACGCGGGGACGGGTGGGAACACGTCATGGCGTCCTGGGGGCTCGACTACGGTCTGAGCAACTGGCCCGATACCTACGGGGATTCGGCGAGCTACATGACCGATTGGCCACCGAGCGCGTCCTATATGGGGTTGCGCGATGGAACCATCGTGAAGGAGGAAGATGCGTCCGACGTCTGGGTGATTTCAGGTGGCTATGCGCTTCCTGTGCAGTCCTGGGATGTGTACCTGTTGATGAGCTATTTTCCGCGGTCGATTCTGACAGTGGAAGATGGGATCGTCGGGGAACTGCATCTGCTCGGCAATTGTGCGACGGATCAGATGTGCATCGACTTCACTGCCGTCACTTCGTGCGGTGGGGGAATGGACATCTCAGGAGGTCCTGGAGTTGGAGGAGATTCTGACTGGAATCCCAACAACGAGGAAGAACACCAAGAGGAAGAGCAAGATGATGCTCCTGTCGAAGAAGAGGAGGAGGTCGAGACGGCTGTGAGTGTACTCACGGTGGAAGTCGACTATCCTGCCAATTACCCAGAGCTCACACTCACCGTTCAGCCGATCTTCGCGGTGTCGAGCCTTGGTGATTACTGGAGTGCTTCTGTGGAGGTGACCAGTGATGACGAGGTGAGTTGGAGCGAGGAAGGGGACTACTCCGGACTGCTCGGCGTTCGGTTCAACGTCAATGTTGATTCCGACGGTGATGGAACGGCGGACGATTGGTACTGCTATGGTCACTATTCGAGCGCATTTCTCGAGTACGGGGTTGCTGTCGAGATCACACTCGACGCAGATTCCTGGGATGAGAATGATCTCGTGATGTGGAGCCCTGGTGAGAGCAGTGACACAAGCCTCGGATGTAGTGCTCTGCTCTGGTTTGGAAGTACAAGTTCTATTGTCGATGGTCACATCGACTAGGCTCAGAACAAACGATCCCCTGATACGACATCAGGGGATTTTCTTATCCCCATTTTGCAAAACAAAACGTGTTTTTCATGTTATACTTTTTGTAGTTATGCCATGGTTTATACTTCGTTTACTTGAACTCAAAGAACGTATTTTGAGTGTCACAAAAAAACACTCTCACGGGAAACTACGAACGAGTGTCATTTTTGTGTTTTCGTTCTTTTCTTTTTTTCTTGCTTCTCCTGTCCATGCTGAAACACCCAGTCCTCTTGCGGTTGATGGGATTTTGTTGTTTTTTGCTGAGTTTGCATTTTCTATCGCTGGGGCGCTGATGAAATTTATTGTGGTGTTGATCGATGCCATGATTCCAATCATGACATTCAACCGCTTTGTTGATAATCCAGTCGTAAAAAATGGATGGGCGATCATGCGCGACACCGTGAACATGTTCTTTGTTATCGTACTTATCATCATTGCGTTTGGAACGATTTTTGGAAATTCAAGATTCAAATGGCAACAACAGGTTCCAAGACTTCTCATTTTTGCGATCGTCATCAATTTTTCAAAAACCATCTGCGGAATCATGATTGATTTTGGTCAGGTGATCATGTTGACATTTGCGAACGCTCTAAAAGAAGTAGCCGCAGGGAACTTCATTAAAACATTAGGGCTCGATAAAATTTATTCAGTCAGTGTCAATCAATCTGCCATCAAAGATCTGGGTTCTGCTTCCGCAGCAAATCCGAATCAAAGTTTTGATTTTTTTGCTGCAGGAGTGATGTCGGTGGTTCTCATCATGTGGGTGCTTGCCACCTTGATTATCTTGGTTGCGATTTTGCTGTACCGCATCATCATGCTTTGGGTGCTTGTGGTGATGGCTCCACTTGCCTGGTTTATGGGTGGGGTTGCAGGGAAGGATGGCGTTTTTAGTTCCAATGCCTATGCAGATTGGTGGAATGAATTTAAATGCATGGTAGCGGTTGGGCCTGTTCTTGTCTTTTTTCTTTGGCTCACACTTGTTGTGGCGGGATCTGGAAATATTGCAGCAGAAGCGAACTTTGACGTTCCTGCGGCTTCAAATAATGCCAGTTTTGCTTCAAGCCTTCTCGAACTTAATCATTTCCTCAGCTTCATCATTGCAATGGCGATGCTTATGGCAGGGTTTAAAGCTGCGACACAAATGTGTTCTGCTGTGCAAGGGAAGTTCATTGGACAAGCACTCGGAGCTGGGCAATCGGGTGCGCTCGTAAAATCTGCCATTGGTTTTTCAGCTAAGGGCGGAAGTCTTGGTCTGCGCGCAGGAGCCAAAGGAGCTGTGGCTGGATATGGACTGGCTGGATCTGGAATGCGGAAGATCGCCCCTTCAGGGCTTGTGAATGCTCCAGGGAATCTTGGTCGATATGTAAAAGGTGGAGCTGCAGGTGTGGGCGCAAAAGTGTTTGGAAATTCCGCTGCAGGACAGTATTTCAAAGGAAAACAGATGGATACACAAC
>JABMNY010000009.1 GCA_013204385.1 Candidatus Uhrbacteria bacterium | reverse complement strand
TCATTTTTGATGGATCGATTCGTATGAACATATAACCCCACCCCGACGCCACAATATCCATGATGTGGGTCGGGGCTCCGACCCTGGTCTGACCAGGCGTCGGAGTTGGTCCACCATGAACGGTGGTTTTTTGTTACAATAGGGTCACTATGAAACGACTTTTTCTTTTGCTTGTCTTTTTAAGCCTTCTTGTTCCTGGCTCGCCAACGTTTGCTTACCATCAAGACTCAATTCGCATTGAATCATTAGATACGTCCATCTCCATTCCTGTCCTTGGGAAGAATGTAACCTCAGGAGTCAGTCTTACGGTTGCAGACCTTGGAAATGACGGAACATCTGAGATTATCTATGGAAATGGGATGGGACTTGAACCTCGTGTGTTTGTGCTTCGAAAAGACGGAAGTCAGATCGGAAGTTTTCTTGCCTATGACCCAAGCTTAGGAGTTGGGATTAATGTCCTTGCATGTGATCTTACAGGCGATGGCTATAATGAAATTATTGTTGCTCCTCAAAGAGGTGGTGGACCGCACATTCGTGTGTTTGATCGTTTTGGAACAGCAATTGATGGAGGTGGGTTCTTTGCGTATGACTCATCCATGCGTGAAGGAATAAATCTTGCGTGTGGTGACCTTGTGGGCGATGCACATGCTGAACTTGTCACGCTCCCTGCCGCAGGCGGAGGACCTCATGTACGAATATGGAGTTGGAATGAAACAGCAGAACTCGTTGAAAACTTTTTTGCGTTCAATGAGGACGACCGTTCAGGTCTTGTTGGAACTGTTCATGACAAAAAACTTTTTCTTGCACAACAACACACTTCAACACCGACGATTAAAGAATTTGTTATCCACAGTTCTGTCACAACACAGAGTGAAGAAATTTTTTCTATTGATGGTCTTGGTGTTGCGGCAATCATCTTCTATCAGGACAATCTTTTCCTCTCAACGAGCTCAAGTAGCACTCTCTATAATCTCACAGATGACTCAACACAACCCCTCTCAATTGAGGACGCCACACTCGCCTCCGATGATAAGACATTTTTAATCGCTCCTGGTCGAAAACTTTTTTCTCCTGAAACAGATGCACAACGCATTGAAGTCGATATATCCGAACAGCGATTGTATGCGTACGAAAATGGAATTCTCCGAAACTCTTTTTTGATCTCAAGCGGACTAAATAGCGCAACTCCCTTAGGAAATCACACTGTTTTAGCAAAAATACCGCTTGTGCATTACGCTTGGAATTATGGAGAGGGCAATCCAAATAATTATGATCTTGGATGGATTCCGTATAATCTTCGCATCTATCCTCACATCTATATTCACTATGCACCGTGGCATAATAACTTTGGACACAAGATGTCACATGGATGTGTGAATGTAGGACTCTCAAATATTCAGTGGCTTTACGGATGGGCTCAAGAAAAAATTCCCGTCATTGTCAAAGAATAGCTTGTCGAAAATTTGTTCAAAAAAGTTCGTTACAAAATATTGTAACGAACTTTTTTTTACAAAAAAAGTTTTTCTTCAAACATATTCTCTTGTTCAGAAAAATAAAATCTTCTACAATAGTTGTATCGGTGATGAAGCGCGTCCTTTATCAACGATCAAAATCTGCACGCGCAATGTGTGAAGTGCAGAGCTCGATCGAGCAATTACTTATTCACTAAGACATCCTCGGAGGAACCGGATTGTTTTACAATCACCACGTGTTCTGACTTGAATCTGCTAGGAGGATTCAGAGGAGAAGAATCGGAACTATGCCAGCAAAGAAAAAGGCAGCTCCAAAGCGAAAGCCAGCGGCTAAGAAGCCAGCTAAGCGAAAGGCAGCTCCAAAGAAAGCAGCAGCAAAGAAACCAGCAAAACGAAAGGCAGCAAAGCGTAAGTAAGACCAAAACCAAAAAAACACTCTCCAAGACGCGTCGGAGAGTGTTTTTGTTTATCGAAATGCGTCTTTTACGTTCCCAGAGTCTTTATAGATCCAAAAATTCCATCGTACCCTCCCTTAACCACCACGTTCCTATTTCGCATGTTCATTATCGCTTGAGAAAGCTGAGGATAAGCAGAAGTCTGCTTGATTACTTCAATAGGTGTATCAAGTAAAAGAGTAAATTCATCCGCAAGTGTATTCGTAAGATGAAAGTACTCGGTTTCGACTTTCTTTGACTGTGTGGATTTCACACCGATGACTTCTGCAATAATTTCAGCTAAGGGAACAATCGACTTATACGGAATTTTCTTCTTCAATTCAAAAGTTCCGTCTCGATCCGCAAGTTCATCAATGCGATGACGCACTCCAAGCGTCAACAATTTCTTACAGGTTGGACATCGCCCATTCAATCGTCTTGATTCACCTGGTTCACATGAAAATGTGCACTCCGAACACCCATCAAGAAAATATTTTCCTTCTTCTGGATAAAATTCGATCGTGTACTTAAACTTGTTTACATCTTTCTCACGCAACACACGCACAAAATCGTCATACGTCGGAGGCTCGTCAAACTCAAACACGTTTGCTTCTCGCCCAAGATTACGAGGAGAATGTGCGTCTGAATTTGAAATAAGAACAACCGAATCAAGCGAAGAGATACTCCGGTTCATTGGGGGGTCTGATGAAAGACCTGTCTCAATCGCAAAAATATATTTGCTCATTTCCTCACCAAAACATTCTTCAATGGAATCAAAACCAGACTTGCTTCCAAAAATTGCATACCACGGTGTCCAAGCATGCGACGGAACAATAATAATTTTCTCATCAATCTCCTTCAGAAGCTTATATAAATCCTCGGAATCAATCCCAAGTATTGGACGACCATCCGCCTTCAAGTTAAATCCACGACGAGTAAATTCCTGGATCACCTTCTCGCACGTTTCAATCGACGGAGAAAAGATAAGATTATGAACACGTCGCGACTTCCCACCTCTTGTATAGATCTGACTCACCTCCTGTACCAACATGAACTCACGCTTTCCACCCTTTTTTAGTTGATAAATTCCTTGTCGCTTTTCCTCCAAGTGTTCCTTAATCTGCGCAAACCAGGCAGGATGCGTCCAATCCCCTGTTGCAACCACATCAATCCCTTTGCGCTGGCACCACTCATCAATCACAGATAACTCAAGTGCACTCGAGCACGCCCGAGAATACTTCGAATGAATATGCCAATCGACAATGTAGCGCACAGAAAGATATGTTAAACTTGAATCCTATGGAGTTTACCCAATATCAAGAAAAAGCCCAAACAACCGCTCAATACCCAAACATTGGAAAGAATCCTTATTATCCAGCATTAGGTCTTGGCGGAGAAACGGGCGAGGTGCTCAACAAAATCAAAAAAATCATGAGAGATCATGATGGTATTATTACGGACGAGTTTCGAGCAGATCTTAAAAAGGAACTAGGTGATGTTCTTTGGTACGTATCAGCTCTGGCGAGCGAGCTGGATCTAGATCTAAATGATATCGCTGAAGCAAACATTGAGAAACTCTTTTCACGGAAGGAACGTGGGGTCTTGAAAGGGAGTGGAGATAATAGATAGCTTTAGAATCAATTCGACCTTAGATAAAAGTATGAAAATCAACATCCAGGAATTAGGATCCAAGTGTCTTCAAATTCTAGAAAATCAAGGTTTAAACAAAGATCAGTCCTTACTCGTTTTTGAAGACTTTCTAGAACAAGAACTGAGTGGAAATACTTGCCATGGTTTTCAGTCTTTTTCATCTTTTGCAGCAACCCGTGTTAACTCAGATGGAGAACCAGAGATTATTCAAGAAGATGACACGCATCTCTTCATTGATGGAAAGAGGAATCTCGGTCAAATTGTTTGCCATACTTTTATCCCAAAACTGATCAAGAAAGCAAAAGAGAAGCATATCGCCATGATGGGAATTGTGAACATGCATTCTTATCAAACGCCTGGTACCTATGCACGCTTGGCGGCGAAAGAGCATCTGGTAAGTGTTATTTTCAACTATGGTGGATGGCCAAGAATCGCCCCAACTGGCTCAATCGATCCTGTCTTTGGGACCAATCCTATCGCCATAGGTATCCCTAGTAACGAAGACCCTCTTGTCTTAGATATGGCAACATCAAAGATCGCTATGATGAAAGTTCGTCGTGCAATGAAACTAGGAGAAGAGATTCCAACAGGTGTAGCTATTAATAAAGATGGAAAGCCAACAGTAGATCCAAAAGAAGCATTGCAAGGAGCACTGCTCCCATTCGGGGACTACAAAGGTGCCGGACTAGCGCTCATGATTGAACTCCTTACAAAAACGCTATTCAAAGTAGACATCCACGACAAAACAAAAGCGAATCGAGGATTCTTTTTCATCTTCCTAGATCCTTCTGTATTCCAACCGATTGAAGAATTTAAAAAAGATGTTTCTCAGTATATTCAAGAAATTAAAACAAAAAGAAAATCATCTGACACAGATGAAATTTTTGTTCCAGGAGAAAGAAGCTCAAGACAACGCAAGATAAATGAAAAAATGGGTACAATAGATCTAGATTCAGAAACCATTAAAGAAATTGACGAACTTCTCGGATCAGTTTCACTCATTCATTAAACCACCTAAATCCACCCTAAAATTGCATCGTGGTCTACGGTCGAGAAATCGGTTGTGTCCACGATTTTTGTTTTGCCTTGGATTGGAAGTGGAATGAAGGTTTTGTTGAAAAAACGCTCGTCGAATTCATCCATCACATGTTCTATCGCATCATTGTGTCCGGGATGGCGATCTGTGTTGGCACGATCGAGAAATCTTTCACGTGCGATTGCCGGATCTGCTGTGAGCCAAATTTGAATCAGCTCAGCGTGGTAACACTCTGAAAACTCTTGAAGCCAATCGAGGTCTGACAGCCAAAGAAACGTGGCGTCTGCCACAACAGATTCACCTCGAGAAAGGTGAAGTCCAATAAGATCTCGAAAAATAGGGAAACTCATTCGTCCAATTTCTTTTGACCACTCACGATCTCGATATCCTCCTAAATCAAACATTGCTTCCTTTATTTCATCTAAAGAAATGCGCTGCACACTCAAGTTTTGTGCAATCATCTTTGAGATCGACGACTTCCCTGTTGCAAGAGACCCTCCAACAATAATAAGTTTAGGATGCGTCATATCGACGTGAGAGAAGATTCTCTGCAATCACCCGTTCTTCTTGCGTATTGATCCCTACAGCCTCCTCTGGAGGAATAGAGAGGCTTGCAATGTTGTGTCCTTGAGCCACCGCAAGTTCTACAAGATCCGTGAGGTAATACTCTCCTTTGGCGTTTTTATTTTTAATATGCCCTACACTTTCCCACAACCACTTCGTATCGAAACAATACAGAGCTGGATTCACCTCTGTGACAAGCAATTCAGATTCTAATGCATCCTTTGATTCACGAATTGCCATGATCTTTCCATCTTTATCTCGAATGATTCTTCCCCAATGATAATAATTTGGCCATTCTTCATAAGATGAAACAGTTGTTGTCATGATTGAAAGAACCTCTTTGCTTTCTGTGTGCATCTGGCCCAACCGACGGAGCGTGTTAGCTGAAATGAATGGATGATCGCCATACAAGACAATGATTGCGTCAGCGTCCGTTACAGCCTCTTTACAAGCACTAACAGCATGCCCAGTCCCGAGTTGCTCCTGCTGAATCACATAATCACAAGAACCATTCCATCCTTCACATAACTTTGGCTGATCAGGAGCCATTACAACCACAGGCGCACCATCTACTTTTGAATCCAAGATAGACTCATACAGATGTTGAAGAATAGGCTTTCCACCAATGGGAGTGAGTGCCTTAGGTAACTCTTGTTTCATTCGCGAGCCCTTTCCAGCTGCGAGTATAATAAATCGAAAAGTCATATATTGATCTGTATCATAGCAATCGAGCGACTTTTTACAATATTGACAGCACACTCACCACGTGATCATGATTAACCAACAATTGAGCTCATGATAAAGCCTACAATGACTCCAAACGTAAAGATAAAAACATTCTTGAACAGCTTACAAATGACGCATGGCTTCTTTTTTTCTAGTTCCATAGATCTCTAGTATAGCAGGTAAAAAGTATGTAATTTAGAATCAAAAACGAGTCTTTCATCATGTTGATGAAAGACTCGTTTTCTCAATAAAAAAGAACCCTTTGTCCTGGCGCCCACCTACTCTCGCGCAATCGCACTACCATCGGCCCGAGGAAGCTTAACGGCCGTGTTCGGGATGGGAACGGGTGTGGCCTTCCTGGAAATGGCACCAAGACAAAGGGTTCTTTAATTTTACTAAATAAGGGTAGCGGCAAGACTAATCAATTACTCGTTCACGTATTTCACGTGATGAAAGTCTGATTGTTTAAATGAGATGCAATACGCAGTTCTGGAGCAACGAAAGATCTTGAAACGACCTAAAGGTCGTTGAGAGATTTTCGTTGCGAAGAACAAGTAGTGCGCTCATTTTGACGATCAAACGTAGAAGTGGTTGTAGAGCTCGACCTATTAGTACTGCTCAGCTGAACACATTACTGTGCTTACACTTGCAGCCTATCAACCTCATAATCTCTGAGGGGTCTCAAATGAAGACTTATCTTTGGAACGGCTTCGCACTTAGATGCTTTCAGCGCTTATCCGTACCGAACGTAGCTACCCGGCGATGCCCCTGGCGGGACAACCGGTACACAAGTGGTCGGTCCTTCCCGGTCCTCTCGTACTAGGGAAGGCTCTCCTCAATAC
>JABMNY010000008.1 GCA_013204385.1 Candidatus Uhrbacteria bacterium | reverse complement strand
CCTCAGAACCCAGCACTTCGGATCCCAGACCTCGAGACCGAGGTTGGAAGCCGTCTGGCTGGCCAGGATCCCGATGACGAGGAGGTTGTCCTCGGTCGGGTTGTTGAGCACCTGCTCGAGCAGTTCACCCGTGGGTTCACCACCGAGCACGTCCGCGAAGGGCAGACTGAGAGCATCCGTTCCCGCGGGACTCAGGTTGTGAACCAGGTCACTGACTGATTGAGTGACAGTGATACCGATCTCAGCACGGATCTTGGGAGCGAATCCATCCAAGGTGTTGATTGCCATCTCTCGTGTTCCACCAGGAGGAAGGATACCCAGAGAGATCATTTCGTCCATTGGTGGATTTCTCAGCGCGCGTCGCAGAAGACTTGCTCCCGAACGTGGATTCACGCTGTAGAGACTGACTCCGAAAAGCGTCAGCCAGTCGACGGTCACTTCTCCTTGATCCAACTCCCTGAGCTCCAGGTTGCCGATCTCACCAGGGATTCCCAAGACGGTCAACTCAACCGACTTCCACTTTTCCTGCATGGTGAAGGTCTGCTCAGGAATCTTCCCATCAATGATGATGACTGACTCACTCTGATCGCTGAGTGTTGCGACCTTGCCTCCAAGTCGAGCTACGATCCAGTAATCACACTTTCTCGGGTCAAGATTGGCGAAGTGGAAGTCCTTCCACACAGGGGTCAGCCCCTTGGTGGCGACATTTCCTTTCGGAGTCAGCGTCAGGAAGCGCACAGCCCGACCGATGTTGTTTCCGATTGCCTTGATCTCTTCCCAGGCCAAAGTTGAGTTCCCAGCTGCGAGCCGATTCACGATGTCGTTGTAGCGGGTGATGTTGCTTGTCTTTGCGATTCCCAGTGGAACTGCATAGACGTAGCCAGTGAACTCTCCTGTCTTGAAGCTGATGTCCAGGATGAAGAGACAGTGCATGGATTCTCCTGCACGAATCTCTCCAGTGATCGGATCGATCTTGACGTAGGGAATGAGGTTTCCACGCTCATCACACGTCTTCAAGGGTCGCACTTCAACCTTGATCTTCTTGCTGGGATCGTTCGGGTCTGGAAGCTCACAGAGCCCAACGATCACTCGATCGAAGTCAGGAGCGAACTCCATCAATGGCTTTCCGTCCTCACCATATTGCGGTGCGCCATTGACCTGCTTTTCAACAAGCGTGCTTCCGACGCGGATCTTCGATCCTCGGAAGATGACTTGTGCAATGAATGGGCTCCCCACAGACGTCGGAGACATCACGAGAAGCTCTTCCGTCATGCGGAGACGATCACTCGTGTTGCGGAGGCGACGCCGTCCGATCTTGTCAGGAAGCATGTCCACGATGATCATCTTGCAGTCGCTGACGATGCGTGCGATAGCAGATCCCTTCTCTGGGATTGCCAATGCAGTTGTTCTGGCAGGTTGAGCCATGGAGACACTCCTTCTGGTTGATGCAGTGACCGCCCTGCGGTATGCGGGGGTTTGTGTTTTGAACGACTGGTCGTATAAACGCCAGGGATGGAGATTATCAGTAATTTAATAGATTGTCAACGATTCTAATCAGATGATGCTAATTAGTAACACTTTGTATTGTAAATGCGAATATCAACGTCAAAGTCTGTTGACAATCGGCTATATTCCTGTTATTTTAAGCAGTTGCTAAGTCTGCAACTTCAGGAGAACCCATGAATCCAAAAATGGCTTGGGAAGTCCTGTTTTCTAAACAGGCACCCTCAAAAACAGATTTTGATGAGGCTGTTGACGCACTTGATGGCGTCGATGAAGTCGATCCTGCGATCGTTCTTGAACCAGAGATTCTGAAGCGTGCGGATGAATACTTGACCAAGCCTCCTCGATTTATAACATCGCATGCTGGCGATGTGCGAGTTGCTTATTGGAAGCAACATGCAGAATCAATCGGTGAATCGTTCGAAGAATCTGCTCCAGTTGATGCAGAAACAAATGAGTCAACAAGCACTGGTTTGAGCGCAAGTGCACTCATCAACGCAAGTGGCGATACCGATTCAGGACCTTCCCTTGATGGGTTTGCGGTCGCACCGCGTAGTGAAGAAGGTTCGAACCGAGAAGATCGAGGAAGGCGCACGAAACAAGATCGTAAGCCTCCAACTGATGAGCGTGGACGGGAACGGGAACCACCACCTCCGCCCAAACTGCTCTTCATCCCTTCTCGCGACATCCCAGCTGTCACACAAAAGATCCTGGTGGATTCGTTCTACCAAGGGTATCGAGTGTGGTTCATCGAGGCGTACGTCACTGTTCGTAATGGAACCCCTGCGGAGAAGGTGACGAAAACTGGTGAGCTGGCTGATACGCGGGAATACCTCAATCATCAACGAGAGAATCCTGAGCGAACCATGATCGTGGCACATCTCATGCGCCTCATCGAGGCTCTTGAGGAACAGAAGGATGTGACAAAGTCTGAATGGTTCCAGGCGAACTACGTGACCGGAACATACACATAAGCCATCTCAGGAATGGGATTGGCTACGCGACGCAATGAAAATTTGCGTCTTTTTCTTTGAAATGGGGACAACTTTTTGCGATGATATTGACCTGAGGGCGTTTTTTACATATACTATCGGCGCCTTTCTTAAAAGCTTATGTCAAGTGACGCACCCTATTATCGATTAGCCGGACGAATCTTCGCTGACTTTAGCGGTACGATTGCGATCCCTGCTGTCGCAGGGGCACTTTTTGGAAAATGGCTAGATACTCGCTACGGGACAGAGCCAAGATATTTGCTTATTTTCCTTACTCTCGCACTGGTCATCACGGCCTTTGCAATCGTGAAGAAAGCAAAGAAGTATACTGTCCAGTACGAATCCCTGATGAATCGTAAGAACTAATCTATGGAATTGCTTCTGCCACCAGCTGCCGCTGAACCATTGTTTCACGTCGGATCATTCCCAATTACCAATGCTATGGTGAATGGGTGGATTGCCGTCGTGTTTTTTGTTGTTGTGGCATTCGTGGCAAGCCGTCGTAAAGGACTTGTTCCAAAGGGAGTTCACAATGTCATCGAGGCAGTCATTGAGTTCATGTTGAAAGAGATTCAGAAGGTTACAGGGGACGAACAACGTGCAAAGAAGTTTTTGCCATTAGTGGGAACCATTTTTCTATTCATTTTGTTTTCAAACTGGCTAGGACTCTTTCCAGGAACAGGATCGATTGGTGTGTGGGGAATTCATGAAGGGCATACGGCGCTTATTCCACTTCTGCGTCCTGCTGCAAGTGATTTAAATCTAACTCTTGCCATTGCCGTGTTTGCTGTACTTGCTTCCCATGTCTTCGGGCTTCTGAGTATTGGACCGATGTCACATATCAGTAAGTTCATCAACATTAGAGGTATTTTTCGTTCAATTAAAAAGGGTCCAGTTGCCATTGTGGTGGCGATTATCGAGTTTGGAGTAGGTCTCATTGAAATTGTTTCTGAAATTGCAAAAGTTGTTTCTCTCTCTCTCCGATTATTTGGAAATATCTTTGCAGGTGAGGTACTTTTGACAGTAATGATGGGACTCCTTGCATACGTTCTCCCGATCCCGTTTATGTTCCTTGAACTTCTCGTAGGAGTAATTCAAGCAACCGTGTTTGCCATGTTGACACTTGCATACTTGACTGTTGCAACGGATGAACATGGTCATGAAGAAGAGTCTCACGAAGCGCATCCAGAACCCGTTCACGCAATCTAATTGATGTGCGCAGGCCTTAGCTCAGAATGAACTGAATTAAGGCCTGCGACTATCGCAGTTTGAATCAATTATTCACTAAGTATTGATCCTATGGACGCAGAAACACTTGCTATCCTTACAAAGGGTATCACTATGTCAGTTGGTGGGTTCGCCCCAGCTATCGGAATTGGACTCATTGGGTTCAAGGCCATGGAAGCCATCGGACGCAATCCAGAAGCAGCCGGAAAATTGTTTGTTCCTATGCTTCTTGGTATGGCGTTTGCGGAAGCGATTGCCATTTACTCTCTCGTGGTTGCATTCACTCTTTAGTGAATGGCCCGACTTCTCTTCATGAATGTTCGTGAATAGAGGTTGGTAAAAAAATATGTCACAAGAAATACAACAAGCGGCGGAAGTCGCGCAAGAAGTTGCTTCTGTTACGGAAGCGACAGGAGGAATCGGAACGCTCGGGATTAACCTGAAGATTTTTATTGCTCAGCTCATCAACTTTACGCTTGTGTTGCTTGTGCTATGGAAGTGGGCGTATGGTCCGATTGTAAAACTTCTTGAGGAGCGACAAGAAAAGGTTGCCAAAAGCGTCATACAGGCTGAAGAGGTTGAAAAACGTGTTCAAGATCTTGAAGTTGAGCAAAAGCAGTTGATTGCAACGGCAAAATCTGAAGCCACAAAAATTTTAGAAGAAGCACGTGTGAGTGCAGACGATCGAAAGAAGATGCTTCTTGAAGCCGCTAAAAAAGAAGTACAGGGTGTCGTGTTGCAAGGAAAAGCACAGCTTCAGGCAGAAAAGGAACAAATGATTCGGGATGCTCGTGAAGATATCGCGTTGATTGCCGTTGAAGCTGCACGAAAAATTCTGACGGAGGGCGTTGATGAAAAGAAGGCAGGAGTTCTTGCTCAAAAGGTTGTGGACTCCATGAGTAAATAATTATGAAACGTTCTGAGAAACAATTAGCCTCAACCTTTGTTGAGCAGTTAGATGGAGCAACATCTGCCGTCATCGAGAAAGCCTCAAGAGAACTCGTTGAACTTCTTGCCTCCAGAAATGAGGTGCATCGAGTAAAAGGAGTTATGGAGGCAATCGAAACGGTTTGGAGAGAACGCTATGGTGCATCGACTGTCACCATCGAGACAGCGTATCCAATCACGGCAACTCTGCGCAAAGAACTCGCCTCGCTTGCTCCTGGAGCAGAGATACGAGAAAAAATTCGACCAGAAATCATTGGAGGGGCACGACTCCGCATTGACGAAACCATTATTGACGGGTCTATCGAAGGCCAACTTATCCAATTGAATCACGCATTTAGAAACGTATAATCCTATGGCTACAAAAACTGACATTATTGACGCATTGAAAGGTGCGCTAGAAAACTTTCACACCGAAGCCAAGCAGGAAGAAGTTGGAACGGTTGTGGCTGTGGGGGATGGAACCGCACGCATGTCTGGACTCTCTGGAGCAAAAGCTTCCGAGATGCTTGAATTTCCTGGAGGAGTTTTCGGCGTTGTATTGAACCTTGAAGAAGACGGCGTTGGAGCTGTTATTCTTGGTGAGGCTTCAAAGATCAAGGAAGGTGACACCGTAAAGACAACAGGACGTATTCTTTCTGTTCCAATTTCAGATGATGTTCTTGGACGCGTCATTGATCCACTTGGTGCGCCAATCGATGGAAAAGGGAAATTAAACGCAAAGAAGTTTTATCCGATTGAAAAAGTGGCTCCTGGAGTCATGACACGAAAATCTGTTGGTGTTCCATTGCAGACAGGAATTAAAGCCGTTGACGCAATGATCCCAATTGGACGAGGTCAACGCGAGCTTATCATTGGAGACCGTCAGACAGGAAAGACCGCCATTGCAATCGACACGATCATCAATCAAAAGGGGCAGAACGTAAAATGTATTTACGTGGCGATTGGTCAGAAAGAATCAAAGATCGCTAAAATTGTTGCGCGTCTTGAAGAAGCGGGAGCGATGGAATACACCACCGTTGTTGTGGCTGGAGCATCTGATCCAGCAGCACTTTCTTACATTGCGCCATTTACCGGTTGTACGATCGGAGAATACTTCATGGCTAAGGGAGAAGATGCTCTGGTGATTTACGACGATCTTTCTAAACAAGCCTGGGCGTATCGTGAAATCTCTCTTCTTCTTCGACGTCCACCAGGACGTGAGGCGTATCCAGGAGATGTGTTTTATCTCCATTCTCGACTTCTTGAACGAGCGGCTCGCTTAAACGAGGAAAACGGAGGAGGATCTCTTACAGCTCTCCCAATTATTGAAACACAAGCTGGAGACGTTTCTGCGTACATTCCGACAAACGTGATCTCTATTACAGACGGTCAAATTTATCTTGAAACAGATCTCTTCTATCGTGGTATTCGACCAGCACTCAACGTCGGACTTTCTGTGTCTCGTGTGGGATCAGCTGCTCAGACAAAAGCCATGAAGAAAGTTGCTGGAAAACTTCGTCTTGAACTCGCGGTGTTCCGAGAGTTGGAGGCGTTTGCACAGTTTGCAACGGACCTGGACGCTGGAACACGTCAACAAATTGAACGCGGACGACGACTCACAGAACTTCTCAAACAACCTCAGTATCACCCGATGCCGTTTGAAGAACAGGTTGCTGTGTTGTTTGCGGCAACAAATGGTCTTTTGGATCAAGTCGCTGTTGAGAATATTGTTGCTTGGGAGGCGAGTTTCCAAAACTACATGCGTTCATCTGGGGTTGAAGTGATGGAGAGTTTGAAACAAGAAAAAGCAATTACTGATGAAATTGAGGCTTCTCTTAAAAAGATGATCGAAGAATTTAATTTGCAATTTGAAGCTTAAGTGTGGCTGTACAAACTCGTACAATTAAACGTCGTATTAAGTCCGTCAAAAATACACGGAAAATTACAAAAGCCATGGAAATGGTTGCAGCGAGCAAAATGCGCAAAGCAGTGAATTCCGTGATCGGTTCGAGACCTTACTCGAAGCTGGCTTGGAATACCGTGAAGTCGATTGGCTCACGTGTAGATGTGACCCTGCATCCTTTGTTGCGAAAAGAAGCGACGGTAAAAAAAGTACTCGTTCTCCTTATTACATCAGACAAAGGGCTTGCAGGAGGATTTAACACAAATATTTTGAGAAAGACTCGAAAACGGATTGAAGAGATGGGAGAAGGGATCGAGATTCAAACGATTTGTATCGGAAAGCGAGGAGCAGATGCGATGCGCAGAATGAACCTCCCTATCATGGCAAGCTTCATCGATATTACGAACAATACAAAGTTCGAGGAAGTACTCCCGATTGGTCGCATGCTCATTGATGAGTTTACAAAAGAGAACTTCGATCAAGTCCTTGTCGCCTATACAGATTTTGTTAGCGCAGTAACACAGCATCCAATTATCCTCGAGTTACTTCCCTTAGGAAGCGAAGAAGAGATGGATCAGATTGGGGATGTGAACGAGGTTGAACAAATTGAGGAAAAGACGTTTCTGGAAGCGAATGAATATACGTTTGAGCCATCTCCTCAGTTAGTGCTTAATCACATACTGCCGAGACTTGTCGAAACGATGGTGTATCAAGCCGTTCTTGAATCCTCTGCGTCTGAGCATTCTGCTCGTATGATGGCAATGAGAAGCGCAACAGACGCCGCAGGAGACATGCTCGACGAGCTCACATTCACGTTTAATCAAGCCAGACAGGCTGGAATCACGCAGGAGATTGCTGAAATCTCAAGTGGGAAAGCCGCATTAGAAGGGTAATATGAAAAAAGGAACTATTTCACAAATTATTGGGCCAGTTGTCGATGTTCATTTTGAATTGGATGCCATGCCTGAAATCTTAACGGCACTTGAGGTTGTGCGCGAGGGAGAAAAATTGACACTTGAGGTTGCTCAGCACGTCGGTCGCGGTGTTGTTCGAACCATTGCGATGTCTACAACCGATGGGCTTCAACGCGGAATGGAAGTGGTTAACACGGAACGACCAATCACTATTAACGTGGGACCAAAAACGCTTGGTCGTATGTTTAATGTGACAGGGGACGTTATTGATGGACTTGGAGAAACCGGGATCACTCGTAAAGATCCAATCCATCGAGATGCTCCTTCATTTGCAGATCAGGCAACAAAAGACGAAGTGTTTGAAACAGGAATTAAAGTCATCGATCTTATCTGCCCTTTCTTGAAAGGAGGAAAGACAGGTCTTTTTGGAGGAGCAGGAGTTGGAAAGACGGTGCTCATTCAGGAGCTCATTCACAACATCGCTAAGGAGCATGGAGGATACTCTGTGTTTGCAGGAGTTGGAGAGCGAACGCGTGAAGGAAACGATTTGTACGAGGAAATGAAAGAGTCTGGTGTGCTCGATAAGACGAGTCTTGTCTTTGGTCAGATGAACGAGCCGCCGGGAGCTCGAGCACGTGTGGCGCTCACTGGACTAACGCTTGCCGAGTACTTCCGAGACGATGAAGGACGAGACGTGCTTCTTTTTATCGATAACATTTTCCGATTTACTCAGGCTGGATCAGAGGTATCTTCACTTCTTGGGCGTATTCCTTCAGCTGTGGGATATCAGCCAAACTTGGCTACTGAGATGGGAGCGATGCAAGAGCGTATTACTTCTACAAAGAAGGGTTCTATTACCTCCATTCAGGCGGTGTATGTTCCAGCAGACGATCTTACCGACCCAGCTCCAGCAACAACCTTTGGTCACTTGGACTCAACGGTTGTGTTAGCACGATCTCTTGCGGAGCTTGGTATTTATCCAGCGGTAGATCCACTCGATTCATCATCAACTATTCTTGATCCAAACATTGTCGGAGAAGAGCACTACAACACGGCTCGTGGAGTACAGAAGGTGCTTCAGCGCTACAAAGATCTTCAGGACATCATCGCTATTCTTGGTATGGATGAGCTTTCAGATGAAGACAAGCTTACCGTTTCACGTGCTCGAAAGATCCAGAAGTTCCTCTCGCAACCATTCTTTGTGGCTGAACAATTTACGGGTTCACCGGGAAAATTTGTGAAGCGTGAGGATACTGTTCGATCATTTAAAGAAATCCTTGAAGGAAAGTACGACGACCTTCCAGAAGCCGCTTTCTATTTGAAAGGTTCTATTGAAGAAGTTGTGGAGGCCGCTGAACAAGCCAAGTAACCTATGTCAAAACTCCATCTTTCCATTGTGACTCCTGAACGCATTGTTTTTGAAGACGAGGTTGATTCAGTTTCTGTGATGACGGATATGGGTGAAGTAACCATCCTTGTTGGACATGTTCCGCTTATCGCAAACTTGCGAGCAGGGGAGTTACGTCTCAAGAAAGATGGATTAGAACGTCTCATGGTAGCGTCCACTGGGTTTCTCCAGGTCCGTCCAGGAAATCAGATCGTAATCTTAGCCGATTCTGCCGAACGCGCAGATGAGCTTGAACTTGAAAAAATTGAAGAAGCACGAGATCGTGCACGAAAACTTCTTGAAGAAAAACGAAATGCAAACGATGTTGCATTTGTTGATGCGGCCGCTATGATGGAGCGAGAACTTGCTCGATATCGAGTGGCTTTAAAGAGCAAAAAGTATAAAGATGTTGGGAAACAGAGA
Organism: Candidatus Uhrbacteria bacterium; assembly: GCA_013204385.1. Taxonomy (GTDB): domain Bacteria; phylum Patescibacteriota; class Patescibacteriia; order UBA9934; family GWF2-40-263; genus UBA12478. The sequence continues at coordinate 30,136 of JABMNY010000008.1, read as the reverse complement.
TAAGTATCAGAATTTTTATGAGCATTGAACACAAGGGTCTTCATAAGGAGATGGAGGCAAGTTGGGAAGAACAGGAACGTGTTATTCGTTCCGTTCTTGATCAAGGGATTGAAGCGTATACCGCTTCTCTTGAAGGTCTCTCAAAGGCGTTTGAAACGGAAGATCACACCCTGTGCTGCATTGATGAAGGGGCCCCATTTGGCGATATGCGAAGTGCTGGATCTGGGATCCTTCTTGAGGGAGAAGAGCGAACGGTATTTATCCAAAAATTGAAAGACGCAGGAGTGAAAGAGGTCACCAGTCATGAGGCTTGTGGCGCAGCTGGACTTTACCGGGAACAGAAGGGGATTACAGATAAGTCTGTCAAAGAAGTTGCCGTAGAAGGCGCACAGCGCATGGCACAAGATCTTGGTGTTCCGTACAAGGGGCATATCGAAAAGCTGACGCGCCCAATGGATTTTCACAACGCGCGCGTGATTTATATCGATGGAACTGGCTCGTTTAATCCATCCGCTCTTGAAGGACTTCCTCAGGGTTTTGTGATCAGCAGACGTTTCATGACGCCAACTCAAGCATCTGCGGAAGCTGGGATTGCCATGAGTATCGCTTTGGGAGATCACGGATTTGGAAAAAAGTTTACGCACAAAGAACCGCTCCTCATCGTCGTAATTGGGGAGTCAAATGGAGGCGAATGTTCTGTTGAAAAGATTCAGTCAGAGATGGAACAGCTTCTTGTGTTCCATACGGATGCTCCAGTGAAGATGGACTCGTGGAACTATTCATCAAAACAAGAATCACAGTCAGAAAAGCAAATTGCTGCATGATCCTCAAAAACTCGGTACTCTACCGAGTTTTTGAATTGACAAAATAGCCGAACGGGAGTAATTTTGTGCCGTTCTGGTCAAACTAGGACATGAACTAAAGGAGGAATCGATGGGGTCTCTTTCCAACGAAGATCTCCGTGTCATCAAATTTCTTCGCGAACAGGGTGTTCTCGAGAATGATGATGCTGGGAAGCTTGAATCACCCGATGGTGTGATCGTCATTCCGTGTTCGGATGGCGATCAGATGCCGGACGTCTTTACTCACCAGTGCCAACTCGCCTACGATGGTGGATGGCCTGTTCGTCCACATATGCCAAGTCTTCACGGTGGAGCGATGCTCATCGCTGAAGAGTGTCCGCTCTATCGAGATCCCCATGGCGGGGAACTGCTTCTCCAGCACATTCGTGAGGCAGAAGGCCCAGACCTCAAGGGAATCGGTACTGTCGTTCTGTACGTCCACGCACCTTGTGGTGCAGCTGGGCTGGCAAATCTCACGATCATTCATCAGATCGTTTACCTCATGCGCGCCAAGGAGCGTGTGAAGGCAATCGATACGACCAACAAAGTTTGTTGCTTCATCCATGTCGACTACGGAGTGGATGAAGGATTACTTGCTCAGGTCGACGACCCCGTTCGTCTGGGCAGCGAGAAGCGCATTCGTCAGCTGGCAAAAGAACTGGGTGTTCGTATCGAAGTTCCTCCGTTCGACACTCATAGACGTCGAACCTACTTCATTTCATACGCCAAATGGGTCGCCTTCTGGGCGTCACATGGTCGCAAATTCTGGAGACATCTCTTCAACGAAGATCCGTACCCTGATGTCAGCTCGCCACGTGCACAAATGGTTCTCAGGAATCCAATGCCCAGCGTAGCTTCACCTGGAGGAGATCAACCTCTTGCACCTGTGGTCAAAACCCCACTCGACATGAATCCTTTGACCTCGTTCTTTTCGAACAAGGGCCTCAGCGACACCCTGCTCGCAATTGGAGGTGAGGACGAAGACTAGCTCGTTGTCTTCTAGTCCACCCCTCTTCGATGCTCATTCCACCTAATCTTCACGCTAGGTGGTTTTTCTTTTCCCAAATATTTTTATGCTATCATAGCCCCATTATGGAAGAAGATTTCCTCTCAAAACTGAATGAGGAGCAACGTGCGGCGGTCTGCCATGTGGAAGGTCCGCTTATGATTGTGGCAGGGGCGGGGACTGGGAAAACGACCGTAGTGACACATCGAATTACCTGGCTGATTGATCAAGGTCACGCAAAGCCAGAGGAGATCCTTGCGTTGACGTTTACGGAGAAAGCAGCGGCTGAAATGGAGGAGCGAGTCGATGCGCTATTACCATATGGGTATGTTGATCTTCAGATCTCGACATTCCATGCGTTTGCGGAAAAGCTTCTTCGACAATATGGCGCGGAGCTCGGACTGTCTCGAGATTTTCGTCTTGTGACAGAGCTTGATGCGTGGCTTCTTGCCCGTCAACATCTTGAACGGTTTAAACTAGATCACTATCGACCCCTTGGGAATCCGACAAAATATATTAAGTCCCTTCTTACACATTTTTCGCGCGCAAAAGATGTTGGAATCGATCCTGTTGAGTACCAATCGTTCGTAGAAGGGAAGAGAATCGCTCCTGAGTTCGATGAAACAGATGAAGCTGTCCTAAGCGAGCAGAAGCGTCTTGAGGAGCTTGCGGGGGCGTATGCAACCTATCAAGAGATCCTTCATGAGAACGATGTCCTTGATTTTGGAGACCTTATACTCTATACATTACAACTTTTAAGAAGACGTCCAGCAATTCGTGAAAAGATCCGTGCTCAATATAAGTTTGTGCTCGTGGATGAGTTTCAAGACACGAATGATGCACAGTATGAAATTGTAAAAGAGATTTCAGATCCACTGCGCAATCTTACGATCGTTGGAGATGATGATCAGTCAATTTATAAATTCCGTGGGGCATCCCTCACAAATATTCTGAAATTTGAAGTGGATTTTTCAGAGGCAAAACGTGTGGTACTCACAAAAAACTACCGATCCGCACAAAAGATCTTGGATACAGCACATGCGTTTATTCAGCACAATAATCCAAATCGACTTGAGGCTTCAAAGACGCGCAATCTCTCAAAAAAACTGGAAGGAATGATTGAATATGAGGCCCAGGTAGAACATCTACATGCCTCGACCGTATCAGAGGAAGTGACGCAAGTTGTGGAGCGCATTTTAACGCTACGCGAAGAAGATGCAGAAACAAGATGGAGTGATTTTGCGATTCTTGTCCGGTCAAATGCTGCAGGAGGCGATTTTGCCTCGGCGTTGGATCGGCATGGGGTCCCATACCAATTTCTTGCATTAAGTGGCCTCTACACAAAAAAGCCTATCCTTGATCTCATGGCGTATTTGCGCGTCATTGATACTCCGTTTGAGAGTCCGAGCATGTATCGTCTCCTCACATCATCACTGTGTGGAGTGAGCGATCGAACGATTATGGAGCTCAATCGTCTGGCATTAAAGTTGGGAAAGTCGCTTTTTGAAGCATGTGAGCAAGTCGCATCCATTCAAGAAATCTCTTCGGAAGAACAGGAGCTTTTAAACAAACTTCTCATTCAGATCGCTTCCTTTCAGGAAGATGCTCGTACCCGTCCTGTAGGAGAGCTTTTTGTGATTGTCGCAAAGGAGTCAGGATATCTTGAAACCCTCAATCAACTTTCTGAACAAAAGAAACTTGATAGCTTTAGTTACCTCCAGCAATTTTATCAACGTCTTAAGTCGTTTGAAGATAGGTGCGAGCATCCGATTCTTCACGCGTTTTTGCTTGAGTACACACATGAAAGAGATGCAGGAGAAGAAGGTTCTTTATCTGTTGATCTTGAGTCGGGGCCTGATGTGGTCCGAATCATGACAATCCATGCGTCAAAGGGGCTTGAATTCAAATATGTCTTTGTTGTAAATCTTATTGATCAACGGTTTCCAACCACTGCAAAGAAAGACGCCATTGTTTTTCCTGAAGGACTCGGTTCAGTTGGAGGTTCTGACAAAGAAGCGCATCTAGAAGAGGAGCGTCGGTTGTTTTATGTTGCCATGACTCGAGCTAAGAAAGGGTTGTATCTTACTTCTGCTGAAGATTATGGAGGTGCACGTAAACGCAAAATTTCGCGTTTTCTCCATGAACTCGGGTTCGAATCTCCCAAAACCCAATCCCGTGTGCTTGAAGTATTTGATGAGGATTTTGGACCTTTAGAAGAAGTACAAGAATCAGCTGTTGCATTTGCTGTTCCAAAGCAGTTCTCATTCACTCAACTTGCCGCGTTTCGATCCTGTCCACTCCAATATAAGTTTGCGCACATTCTCAAAGTGCCCGTGATGGGGAAGTGGAAGTTTTCCTACGGAAAGACCATGCATAATACGCTTCAGGAGTTCTTTTCTGTCTGGCTTGAACGTCAGGAAACAAAGACCACTGTCCCAGTTACCTTAGAAGAGCTAAACGAGATGTATCATCGGTGCTGGCAGGATGATTGGTTTGTGAACGATCGACAACGAGAAGAGTATCGAACACAAGGCCTCTCTTGCATAAACGACTTTTATAAGAAGATTCAACATGAACCTCCAAAACCGTTTTCTGTTGAGCAGGGTTTCACGATAAAGTTTGGAGATGTCGTGCTCAAAGGAAGAATTGACCGCATAGACCATTTTGAGGGCGGGGTGGAGATTATTGATTATAAGACCGGTAAACCAAAGACAAGTAAAACCATCTCAAAAGAGGACAAGGAGCAGTTACTTCTCTATCAGCTTGCTGCACGCGATGTGCTTGGATTGGTACCGAAGCGTTTGACCTATCATTATCTGCAGGACAACAGTCAGGTTTCGTTTTTGGGGACAGGAGATCAACTCCTTACGCTCGAGGAATCCATTATCGAGCGTGTTCAGGGTATTCGTGCTTCGAAGTTTGACCCAACACCTGGTTTTCATTGTTCGTTCTGTGATTTCGCTGATATTTGCGAATTTCGTCAGTAGGTACGGTTATCTGCTATAATTGTCTTGTATGTCCACTTCGTCTATACGAGATTTGCTCTCTGGTTCTGCGTTCAATCGACCTGGTGTACGGCGTTCTATTGCTGCATCTATGGTTGTCGAGGCAGCAAATAGAAATATCCCAGGATACTTAACAGGAATGCTTGTCTATGACGTGGTTGCGATCTCATTTAAGGATGGTATTCTCAGACTGCGTGTAAAGAGTGCTGCCGCACGACATGGAGTAAAAGGAATAGAGAAGCAATTACTCGAAAAACTTCGACAAGAGTTTCCTTCCGTTACATTTGATAAAATTTCCGTCTTTCTTTCAAAAGAACCATCTCGCTATGAGCTTTCGTAGTTATCTTATTTTCATGACTCTTGGGACTCTTACTGCATGGATGACATGGGCTGTTGTCCTGCATGGAGTTGATCCAACACGAGCTGGCGCACTTGGGCTTTTATTGTTTTATATAACACTCACCATGGCCCTTTTTGGATCAATCTCACTTCTGGGGATGCTCATCCGATTGTGGGTTTCTAGAGGGGAAATTGCCTCTCGCATTGCGGTTCGATCTTTTCGTCAGGGAGTCTTGTTGACAACCCTCTTTGTAAGCTCGCTTTTGCTATTTTCCCAAGGTTGGTTTCGATGGTGGACAATGTTTCTTGTGGTTGTGATTGTTGGTTTGGTTGAATTAACCTTTCTTTCTTCTCGTAAGTCATGAACACTAAAACTATCCATCAAACTGCTTGTCGTAAAGGACCTACGCCTGGTAGAATCTAGGGGTTAACCCTATCTTTTTTATGTTCAATAAGTTACTCGGAAAGTTTTCAAAGGATCTTGGAATTGATCTTGGAACCTCCAATACACTCGTCTATTCACGAGATGGGGGGATCGTTATTAATGAACCATCAATCGTGGCCATTAATACACGGACTGATCAAATTCTTTCTGTTGGAAAGGACGCGAAGGACATGCTAGGGAAAACTCCTCCTCATATCCTTATTTCTAAACCTCTTGCAAACGGGGTCATTTCAGACTTCGAGGTGACGGAAAAAATGCTTAAGTTTTTTATTGATAAGGTTCACGACGAATCATTCACTATCGTTCCAAGACCGAGTGTAGTAATTGGTGTTCCACTTGAAACAACAGAAGTTGAACGCAAAGCGATTGAGGATGCGGCACTGTCTGCTGGAGCACGCAAAGTGCATCTTGTTGAAAATCCACTTCTTGCTGCTTTAGGCGCTCGCCTTCCACTCACAGAAGCTGTTGGGATGATGGTTGTTGATATCGGAGGTGGAACAACAGAGATTGCTGTGATGTCGCTGGCTGGAGTTGTGACATGGAAATCGTTGGACATTGCAGGAGAGGAGATGAACAAAAATATTATTCAATACGCACGAGACTCCTTTAACCTTCTTTTAGGAGAACGAATTGCTGAACGTTTAAAGATTCGAATAGGAACCGCTATCGAACCTGACGAACCACTTGTGAGCGAAATGCGTGGAAGAGATCTCCTTACAGGTCTTCCGAAAGAAATCATTATAAATGATACGCAGGTAAGAGAAGCCATACAAAGATCTGTTCGTATCATTGTTGAAAACATTAAAGCGACTCTTGAAACCACTCCACCTGAACTCGTTGCGGATATTTATGAACGAGGAATCGTTCTTACGGGGGGAGGAGCCCTTTTAAGAGGTATGGATACGCTTATTGCCAGACAAACAGCAATCCCTGTTCGTGTGGCTGACGACCCGTTAACCTGTGTCGTTCGAGGAGCTGGACTTCTTTTAGAAGATCCAGTCCTCCTGAAAGATATTTCTCTCCCATCAACAACAGAGGGAAGCATCATTTAACATCTATTATGAAATCATCCCAATCAGGAAAGAAACGCTCTAGACGTCTCCTTGCCCTGGTGGGATTTTTTATTCTTGCGATCTTTTTTTCATTACAGGGGTTTCTCACATCAATGATTGCTCCGATCGCATCTCCACTTGTCAGTTTTGGAACTTGGATATCTGAAAGAGTTTTTTGGTGGCATCAAATTGGGGATCTAGACAGTGAAGATTTGGAACTTCTCTATCAACAGCGAGAAGATCTACTTATTGATCGAGTAGAGTTTGAACGACTTCAGGAAGAAAATAGTCAATTACGAGAGGTCTTGGATTTTGTCGAACGAACAAGTATTTCCCATATTTCTGCACAGATTCTCTCAAAAAGCATCTCAAATTCAGTGAGTCGATTTGTTATCGATGTTGGTTCTGCTGATGGAGTTATTTCAGGATCGGCAGTTGTAGTTGGGGAAGGGATCTTTATTGGAAAAGTTACAGAACTTGGAAAATATTCCTCAACAGTTACGACGATTACCGATCCAACACATTCTGTGGCAGTAAGCTTGTTGAACGAAAGTCGGACGATTGGTGTTGCGACAGGATCCGTTGGAGATCTTATGACAATCGAACTTATTCCTATTGATGAACAGATCGAACAGAATGATCTTGTCGTGACATCTGGATTAGAGGCACCAATTCCAAGCGGTTTACTTGTAGGGATCATTAACACTGTTATCCAAGAGACAGGAGCACCGTTTCAAAAAGCGATCATGGAACCTTTGGGGGATATACGTCGTATTTCCACGGTTCTTGTTCTTATTCCTTCTGACGAAGATTCATGATTAAAATCATGCTTCACCTCCTAATGCTCATTTTTCTTTTCATTATTCAAGTGAGCTTCATTCAGGTTCTTCCGTTTCCGTTGGACCGTATTCCATTCGTACTGATTTTCATGATTTATACGTATCAGTATAAAAATCAAACAGATTCGTGGTGGTGGCTTATTTGTTACGGGCTCATTCTTGATATACTTGCGATCTCTTATGCTCCATTTGAAGTGTTTTCCTATGCGCTTGTCAGTCTCGTGATTATGCTACTTGCTAATCGTGTTTTTACCAATAAGTCTTTCTACTCAGTCACAGCAACAGCACTTATAGGTTTGGTCACTCTCTCAATATCTCAACTCATGTTAATGTCTGTGTTTAATTTAACCAGTTCCTCTGATTTTCTATGGCAAAACGTGCTATACACAAATCTTTGGGCAGGAGGTTTTGCCTCTCTTCTACTTCTTTTTGTATTCCCGTTTATGCAAAGAAGGATCTCACTTTTAGAGAAATTTTTTCTTGATCGTATATAATCTTGTGTTATTTCACAGAAAAAAAACTTCGACGCATGTTTTCCATCTCCAGCAAGATGGTCGTTTAGGCGAGGTTGGATGGGATGGATCTGACTCAGATTTAGAACATTTTGTTGCTTCTGGCGATGGGACCTCGAGCCAGGGAAGAGGTCCTATCCCTCTCACCACGTCAATTCGTCCTAGTCGTATTCGCTTAGGTGTCCTTCTTATTTTTGGAATCACTTCGTTGTTTGGGGTGAGATCTGCTCATCTTCAGATTATCGAAGGGGAGCACTATGCAGATCTTTCACACCAAAATAAAGAACGAGTTGAGCTCATTACTCCGACAAGAGGAATCATTACTGACCGTTATGGGATTCCTTTGGCATGGAATGAGCCTGCCTTTGTTCTCACTATGACAGGCGCAGATCTTCCAGACGAGGAAGAGGTGAGAAAAGTTTTGTTTGAGCACGTTTCAAATTTAATAGGGATACAACCAACAGACCTAGACTTATTAATCGCCGCGTATGCGCGTAGACCCTATGACTCCATTCCTATTATGGATGATCTTCCCTACGAGTCAGCGATCCGGTTGGCTATTGAGGTATCAACGCTTCCTGGTTTTACGCTCACTACGCGCACGAAACGGATCTACTCCTCCTCAGCTCCCTCACTTTCACATGTCTTAGGATATACAGGATCCTTAAGTGACGCGGATTTTGAGGCACATGACGGAGATGGATATCGTTTGATCGATTCCATTGGAAAAACAGGAACAGAGCAAATCTATGAAGCTTACTTAAGAGGTGTTCCAGGAAGGCTTGCCTATGAGGTAGATGCGCTTGGAGATAAATTATCAATTCTTTCAAAAGAGGATCCTGTGCTGGGCTCAAATTTGACCTTGAGTATAGATGCGGAGTTTCAAAAATATATCGAACAACAACTTCAAGAAACACTGGACCGTGTCAAAGCTACAAGAGGATCTGTTGTCGCTCTAGATCCACGTTCTGGGGCAGTGCGTGCAATTGTAAGTCTTCCTACTTATGATGCGAATGAATTCATCGGGGGAATTTCATCAGAGCGCTACACAGCCTTTTTAGAAGATAAAGATCACCCACTTTTCTTTAGAGCTATTTCTGGAGAATTCGCTTCTGGATCCACGTTTAAACCAATCATGGCTTATGCTGCCCTCGCAGAAGGAATTATCTCAGAGCATACATCCTTTCTTTCGACAGGAGGGCTCCGTATTGGACAATGGTTTTTTCCAGACTGGAAAGCGGGAGGTCATGGCGTGACAGATGTCCGAAAAGCAATTTCCGATTCTGTGAATACGTTTTTCTACATTATTGGAGGTGGATTTGATACCGTCACAGGTCTCGGGGTTGAACGGATTACAGATTATGCGAAACGTTTCGGTTTTGGAGAAGCTACAGGGATTGATCTTCCAAATGAAGCCGACGGCTTTCTTCCTTCAAAAGAATGGAAGGAGGACGTAAAAGGAGAGCGTTGGTATGTAGGGGATACATATCATCTAGCTATTGGGCAGGGGGATTTCTTAACGACCCCCTTGCAGATGGCTGTTGCGACAGCTGTTCTTGCAAATCAAGGATCTAAAGTTATTCCATATGTTGTGGAGAGTGCAGATGGATTCGCAACTGAACTCATTGAACACACACAACCGCTTGCCATCGAGAATCTGGATTCCAATGCTCTTAACATTGTTCGTCAAGGAATGAGACAGACGATCACAACGGGAAGTGGAAGATCTTTAAACTCACTAACAGAGGAAGTTGCAGGGAAAACAGGGACCGCTCAAACTCCAGGAAATAAGCCTTATCACTCTTGGTTTACTGGATTCGGTCCGTATGAGGATCCAAACATCACTCTTGTTGTCTTGGTTGAAGAAGGAGGAGAAAGTAATGAAGCCGCCGTTCCACTTGCACGAACGATTCTTGATTGGTGGTTCCAGTTCGGTCAATAATAAGCTTGTGCACATCTGACTATGTTCAAAAAATATCGATCTTACGCACTAGCAATGATTGTTGGATGCCTATTTCTTCCTTCGGTTATATTTGCCCAGGATGGTTTTGAGGCGCGCGCTGTTGATGCGACCATTCAATCAATATCCATCGATGAAATGTTGGAAGGGGGAGTACGTCGTTATGTGTTTAGCGTACTCACACTCTCAGGAGAGGTCTATGAAGTCGACACGCAAAATTCTTTCGCCTATGGTGTAGGATATACAATCAATACGGGAGATTCTGTTTCTCTACGACTCATCGATACGCAGACGGGAACAGATGTATATCTTGATGATGTACATCGAGAATCAAGGTTGCTATTTATTGTCGGAGTTTTCGTTCTACTCACACTCATTATTGGTCTCATGAGGGGATTTTTATCACTTCTGGGACTCTTAATCACTCTTGTCATTTTACTTTTTATACTGTTTCCAGCCATTCTGAATGGAACAGATCCTGTAATAGCTTCTACCCTTGCATCTGCTGCTATTCTCGGAATAAACATGCATCTTTCTCATGGATTTCGTAAACAGACGTTCTATGCGTTTCTAAGCGCACTCAGTGGACTTGTTTTAGTCGTCTTGTTTACAGACATCTTTATATCGATCGCCCAACTTTCAGGTATTGCTTCAGAAGAGGGTGCGCTTCTTTTTTTAGAGTTAGGCAAAATCCAGATTCCTGTCGGAATTCTTTCAGCAGGAATTATCCTTGGAGCCTCAGGTGTCTTAGATGATATTGCGATTACTCAAACTGAAGTGATTCATGAGTTGTATATTGCTGATCCATCTAGCACAAGACAAGAACTCTTTAAGAAGGGGATACGCATTGGGCGTCACCACATTGCATCCATTGTAAATACGTTGATTCTTGTCTATGCAGGTGCGGCCCTTCCCGCTTTTCTTCTCTACATGAATCAATCAATTGGATATCAAGCTTTTTTCAATAACGAAATTATTGCAGAGGAACTTGTACGTACACTTGCTGGAACATGCGCACTTGTTCTTACTGTTCCCATCAGTACCTGGTTTGCAACACTTCCACATCGGGTTATTGACAACGGAAAGAATAGCACGTAGTCTCAATAGACCACTCGTGCGATCAGTCGCGCGGGTGTTGATTTTTTAACGTGAATATATGCCAACGTATTTGTCCGCAGAAGCTCTTGAAGAAATGAAGAAAGAGCTTGAATATAGAAAAAAAATTGAACGAATGGAAATTTCTGAAAAGATTTTGCATGCAAAAGAAATGGGAGACCTTTCCGAAAATTTTGAATATCAAACAGCAAAGGAAGAGCAAGCTGTAAATGAAACACGTATCTTTGAACTCGAAGCCATGCTTCACGACATTGTTGTTGTGGTTGAAGAAATTGGTGCTGTTGAGATTGGATTAGGAACAACATTTATTGTAGAGACAGAAGGAGTTAAGAAAACCTTTTCTCTTGTTGGATCAAGTGAGGTAAATCCACTTGAAGGTAAAATTAGTAACGAATCTCCAATAGGAGTTGCGTTTCTTGGGGCAAAGTCTGGTGATGAAGTAACCTTCAATGCTCCATCTGGAGTTATTAAGTATCGTATTTTAGAACTGAAGTAACTTTGACAGATCACACACATTTAGACTAAAATATGGCATATTTTGCTGTATTTTTTTATATGACTCAAGAAGAACAAGATCGACTGAATAGACTTCAAAAACTCAAAGACGCAGGAGTTGATCCTTACCCAACAAAAGGGGAACGAACACTCCTTACACAAGAATTTCTTGATCGTTTTGAATCCCTTGAACAGTCAAAAGATTCAATAACGCTCGTCGGTCGCGTTCGGCTGTTTCGACCTCATGGTGGACTTACTTTTGCGCAACTCCAGGACGAAAGCGGAACTGTTCAAGTTGCCTTTCGCAAGGACCACATGGGAGAAGAGGCTTACGCCTTTTTGAAAGAGACTATCGATTTGGGAGATTTTATTGAAGTTACAGGCACAGCGTTTCTGACAAGAAAGGGAGAACGTTCTGTAGACACCACAACATACCGACTCCTCACAAAAACATTGCTACCTCTTCCAGAAAAATGGCATGGACTTCAAAACATCGAGCAACGGTATCGTCAGCGTTACCTCGATCTTCTTGGAAACGAAGAATCAATGCGAATCGCTAAGCTTCGAAGTATTCTCGTTCGATATCTTCGGGAATTTTTCAATGACAAGGGATTCTTTGAAGTAGAAACTCCTATCCTTCAGCCATTGTATGGAGGAGCGAATGCAAAACCATTTGTTACGCACCACAATGCGTTAGACATGAAACTCTATCTCAGAATTGCTCCAGAACTTTATCTAAAGAGATTGATTGTCGGAGGATTTGAGAAAGTGTACGAGATCGCACGTTGCTTCCGAAATGAAGGAATCGATCACAATCATAATCCAGAATTTACCCAAATTGAGTATTATTGGGCGTATGCAAACTATGAAGATTCTATGAATCTTGTAGAAGAGCTTATTCCATTTCTCTTTAAATCGATTGGACTTGATCTCAAACTCCAAACAGAAGAAGGGGAAATAGACTTCACTCCTCCTTACCCAAGAAAAACAATGCGTGCGCTCATTATGGAGTATGCCGATGTTGATATTGAAGATTTTCCAGATCAAGCTTCCATGTATGAAAAAGTAAAGTCACTTCAGGTGCATGTCGAATCCTTTGATGGACGTGGAAAGATGATTGATGAACTCTACAAGAAGTTCGTTCGTCCACATATCAAAAATCCTCTATTCATGATCGATCATCCAGTTGATCTCTCACCTCTTGCGAAACGAAAACCAGATGACGCTCGATATGTAGAGCGTTTCCAGCTTCTGTGTGTTGGAGGAAATGAATTATGTAACGCATTCTCTGAGCTGAATGACCCCTTGGACCAAGAAGAACGTTTCAAAGAACAAGCGCGTTTGGTGGAAGCAGGAGATGAAGAGGGGATGCCTTACGATGAAGATTATATAACAGCGCTCAAACACGGAATGCCACCAACAACAGGTTTGGGACTAGGGATCGATCGTTTTGTGAAACTTCTCGTAAATGCCCCAAACTTAAAAGAAGTTATTCTGTTTCCAATTTTGCGATCAGAACAAGAATAGATATGGAGAAGCGCGTACTTGTATTTGGAACATTCGATGGGATTCATCCGGGGCACGAATTCTTTCTTCGATCTGCAAAATCACGTGGAACGTATTTAATTGTCGGAGTTGCTCGTGATGTGCACGTAGAAGAGTTAAAGGATAGGAGACCTCATATCCCCGAACAAAAGCGTCTAACGGCGATTCAGAAGCTCTCTACTGTCGATGACGCTCATCTGTGTGATGAACGATTGAATAGTTTTCAAATAGTCGAATACACTCATCCAGATATGATTGTTCTTGGACATGATCAAACAGACCTTGAACAAGCCCTCTTATCTTGGATGAGCGAACACGACCACTATGTTCCGATGGTTCGTGTGAAAAAATTATGAAGCCACTAAAGGAAGTTACGATTGCTGTTGCCTTATGTGAACGAAATGAATCCATTTTACTTATCCAACGCAAAGACAATAATCCCATGTGGGATAAAAAATGGGAATTTCCAGGTGGAAAAATTGAGACTGGGGAGTCCCCCGAAGAAGCAGTAAAAAGAGAAGTTCTTGAAGAAACAGGACTTAATGTCTTAGAAGCCTCATTCTTCCATCTTCATCATCATGATTGGGATCTCCCAGAGACTATTCTGCGCGTACACCTTCACTGTTTTCAGTGTCAGGTAGGGGAAGGGGAGATAACACTTGAGGAAGAGAAAGCGTATAGACATGCTTGGGCAACACTTGAAGAGGCCCTTGCCTATGACAGTCTTTCCGCGAATCTGGATATTCTTGATTTTTATATCACATGCAAGTCAATCGAACGTGGGTAGAAATTAATGCACGTGCACTTACATCTAACATACAGACACTAACCTCTTTACTGGATAATGATGTCAAATTTTGTGCTGTCTTAAAGGCAAATGCCTATGGCCATGGATTAACGGAAGTCGCTTCTATTGCTCGTGAAGCCGGAGTCGATGCGTTTGCTGTAGATCATATCGATGATGCGATTCTTCTTCGTGAACTCTATCCATCGTCACTGATCCTTGTCCTTGGATTCACTTTGTTTGATCGATACAAAGATGCACTTCGTCACGATATTCACCTGACTCTCTACGACCGGGAAGGGATTGAACATGCACACCAAATTGGAAAGGAATATGCTCAATCATTTCCAATTCATCTAAAAATTGAAACGGGAACGACACGACAGGGGATACTTCGAGAAGATTTGGAGGATATCATTCGTCTTTTGCAACGGTCAGAAATGGTGGAAGTTGCAGGAATCTCAACACATTTTGCAAGCATTGAAGACTCGCACAATCCTGATTACGCAGAACAGCAATTCACGCGATTTCAGGACGCGTTAAATCTGTTTGAGCAACAGGGGATTAGTCCGCCTTGGAAACATTGTGCCTGTTCGGCAGCCATTATTCTCTATCCACAAACCCATCTAACACTTGTTCGGGCAGGAATATCTTTCTACGGAATATGGTCCTCTGAACTCGTTCAGAATACGGTTCGCACACAAGGATTCTCCTGCGATCTCCAACCGGTTTTGACATGGAAAACACGCATCGCGCAAATCAAATCTGTCCCGATGGGAACACCTATCGGATATGGGCTTACAGAAGTCATGAAGCGTAGTGGTCGCATTGCTGTGTTGCCTGTGGGGTATTGGGATGGTTATGACCGACTTCTTTCCTCGGTTGGGGAAGTACTAATCAAAGGAACACGTTGCAAGGTCATGGGACGCATCTGTATGAATATGATGATGGTTGATGTCTCGCAAGTTCCAAACCCCCAAAAAGAGGATGAAGTGGTATTATTAGGAACAGATGGAAGTCAGAGAATTTCGGCAAGTGAAATTGCGCAAAAGACCCAGACCATTCCATATGAGGTTCTTGCACGCATAAATCCATTACTTCCTCGCATTGTTGTCTAAACGTATGGCTCGTAGAGACTTTTTCAAAAGAACACAACAGAGACGGTACAAAACACGCAATTATAGAAATCCTCATATTCGCGACAAGAGAAACGTGAATTGGAAAGTTGCCATCTTGCTTGTCCTTTGTCCCATAGTCATTTTTGGATGTAGTTCTTTTTTTCTGATGCATCCATGGTTCCGTATTGAACAGGTTGATGTGTATGGAACAGAATATCTTCACAGAACAGATTTTGAGGGGGATGTCACGAGCTACATGAATGAACATGTTGGCTTCTTTTTTAAAAAGTCTAACCAGTTTCTCTTTTCTTCAGAATCCTTATCTGAGGAACTGCTCAAGAATTTTGCCTTGGCATCCATTTCGATTGGTGTGACTGAGGGGCATCTCTCCATCCGTCTTGAGGAACGCACCTCAAATCTGCTTTGGAAAACGCAAGGAAAGCTCTATGTGGTTGATCTTCAGGGGATCGTTATTCGAGAGGTTATTAATGAGGAAGATGAAATTTTCACACAAACAAACGTATCTGAGCTCCCTATCTTTATCGACAAAAATGACGTGCGTGTAGAGATTGGTTCTGTTGTCTTGCAAAAGAATGAGGTTGATCAAGCATTTATTTTTCTAACCTATTTACAAGAGGCTGGGATTGAATATTCTTACACGGAAGTGGATCGTGTAGCAGGGAAGTGGGTTAAGATTGTCGCAAAAGATGATTTTGGTATTCTCATTGATCTTACGGGGGACATTCAAAGTCAATATGACAACCTTGCACTGATCCTAACAGATCAAGTAAAGGACACATCAACCCTCGAGTACATCGATCTGAGATTCGGGGATAAGGTGTATTATAAATAACACCCAACCCTTTAGTGTCGTAAAATTAATGCAGAGCGAGATAGGGAGGGAAGGGGTGAGGAGTTGAGGTGGCAATAAGGAAGTGCATAGCAGTTTGATTTAGAACTGGGAACGAATGATTACTTCCTCATTGAACTTTCTTATTAATCCATCCTTTAAAGCGCAGTCACAATAAAAATGAATTTGCAGAATCACTCAGATCAAATTTACAGGCACGAGCATACTCACAGAATCACTCAGATCGATTCTACGCGTACTGAGACACCTTGTAGAATCGCTCAGATGAAATCCACAGGTACTAGGACACCTGTGGATTGCTCAGATGAAATATGTTGGTATGTTAGTACCAGTGAAATCGATACAGCGCATTGTATGAGACCTACTTGAACTACAATGCATGTGAATCATGACTCATGACGTAAAGCGTTTAGGGAAACGAGATGAATGAAGATTTTGCACAGATAAGAGAATGAACAAGCTTATACTGTGAGGTTTGAGGAGTATTTAGGGTAGGTTGAGTTAAAAATACCGTTATTTAGTAACAAATATCTAATGTTTATGCTAAAAAATGGTGTTTGATGTCGCATAAGGTTTATTGTACGACACAAGGAATTAAGGTGCATAGTCAGTCAAACAAAAAATTCACTCCCCTAACCGGAGTGAATTTTTTGTGACGCATTCTATTCTGCTTATTCTTTATTCACATTATAAAAAATTTGTGAGGTAGACAAAAACAAGTGTGATCACTCCCATTAAAAATATTGTAAGACCAAGTAATGCGAGCGCTAGGATTAACGCATCATCCTTCCCTACCCCCTTGATGAGGTTGACACTAATAATCAAAAACACTGTTAAGGGAATAAGCGTAAAAAGCCATCCAAAAATTTTAAGTGCTAAAAGAAGAGTCATAGTTAATAAGAGATAAGATAGTCCATAGGATTCGTTGGGATTCCGTTTTTTCGTACTTCAAAGTGTAAATGTGGCCCCGTAGAAAGCCCTGTGCTCCCGACTGCACCGATTTGATCACCTCGTGAAACAAACTGGTCAGCTGACACATCAATACGTGATAAGTGGGCGTAGAGCGTCGCAAGTCCGTTTGAATGAATGATCATGATGTAATTTCCATACTGTGTCCCCTGCTTTGTCCAAGCAACGTATCCGGGAGCAGCAGAAGTCACTGCCGTTCCAGTCGGAGCTGGTAAATCTAGACCCGAGTGTTCAAACAGATGACGAAATGGATAACTTATATCGTGATAATACGCAGAGACCCCACGTATCGTTGGATCAACAGGCCAAGAAAGGATTGAAGAATCACCTAATACATCTGAGGCATCGAGCTTTCCCTCAATTTCTTTTTGAAGTAGTGAGATTTGTTGATTGACATACGCCTGCTCCTGTTTCAAATCTGTAAGAAGCATTTGAAATTGTGCTTCAGACTGTTGCGTAATGGAAAGAAGCGAAGACTTCGCTCCAACAGAACTTTCTAGGTGTTTTCCTTCTTGCTCGAGTGATTCACTTAACACAACCAACTGTTTCTTTTTTCCTTCCTGGCTTTCTCGTTTTTGAAGAAGAAGATCTCTTGATGATCTTGCTGCTTCTACAGCACTCTTAAGATCTGTGCTTATTGCTTCGAGTTGCTCAAGATCATTAAAAAACTCAGAAAAGGAATCAGTTCCAAAAAGGAGCTGAATGGGGAGTGTATTATCTTGGATTTCGATTTCTTGAAGGATTTCTACAACAAAAGCACGATTCTTTTCCATCTCCTCCTCCATGTTATGGACTTCACGTTCGATGAGCGAAATTTCTGCATTTACAAGATCAATTTCAGCTTCGGTTGCTTCAATATCCAACTCTGTCTTTGCAATACGATTCTCGAGAAGATCAAGCTCACCATATAATGAAGCTTCTTCCCCTTGTTTTTGATCTATCTTTGCTCTGTAGGTCTCAATCTGTCTGTTTAGTTGATCAATGGACTGTTGTTTTTGATCGATTTCTTTATTGAGATCGTTGATTTCACTCGATGATCCCTCTTGCGCATAGACAGAAAAACTCGCTCCTGCAACAAGGAAGAGACTCAGTGTAAGACTGATAATGAGAGTGCGTTTCATGTAGAAAGTTTTTCTATCGCGATAGCGAGACGCGAGAGTGCGACTTCTTTTCCAAGCGCCCAGAGTAAATCAAAAGGTCCGGCGGACTGCTGTTGTCCAGAGAGTGTGGCTCGTAATGGCCAAAGGACATTTCCATTTTGAAAACCTCCCTCTTCAATATACTTCTTTATGACCTCTTCGATCAATACCCGATCTTGAAAAATAGATTCGTCAACTCCAGTTAGAAGCTGAGAGAGTGCTCCAAGATGCATGAGTGAATCCTGTGTGTCTGCCTTTTTCCAAACAAGCATCTGTGCGTCGTATAGAGGAAGGGTGAGATACATCCCAACACGTTCCTCAAGATCGAGAAGCATCACAAGACGATCCTTTTCGACTTCAAGGATACGCTTCTTTTGTGATTCTGGAAGTGTTTGTGCCTCCCCAAAGAACGACTTTGCACGCTCATACAGTTCCGCTGGATCCATGGCACGAATATACTGGCCGTTCATCCAGTTCAACTTATCTTTATCAAAAACAGCACCACTCTTGTTTACATTTGAGAGTTCGAATGTGTCGATGAGTTCCTGCATGCTATAAATTTCTCGATCCCCTGAAGGGTTAAATCCAAGCAAAGTCACAAAGTTTACCAGCGCTTCAGGGAGATAGCCTTTTTCAAGAAAGTCTTCTATGCCAACATCCCCTTGGCGTTTTGAGAGTTTTGATTTGTCAGGATTCAGAATGAGTGGAAGGTGTGCGAACGCTGGCATGGGAAATCCAAATGCGTTGTATAACATCACATGTTTAGGCACGCTCGAGATCCATTCTTCTCCACGAATAATATGTGTGACACCCATGAGATGGTCGTCTACCACAACCGCTAGATGATACGTTGGGTAGCCATCTGCTTTCATGAGGACTTGGTCATCGATTTCCGCATTGTTGATCTTGATCGATCCCCGAATCTCGTCGATGAAGGTTGTTTCACCTTCTGGGACACGTAACCGAATCACCGATGACTCCCCTGCCTCGAGACGTTTTTTTACTTCCTCGTTTTTCAATCCCACACAGTGTCGATCGTACTTTGTTGGGAGTTTGGCAAGTTGTTGTGTTGATCGCAATTGCGTTAAACGGTCCTTCGAGCAAAAACAGTAGTACGCATTCCCCTTCTCAAGAAGCGTTTTGACGTATTCTTGATAGATTGGGAGTCGAAGCGACTGGGTGTATGGACCGTTCTCTCCTTTTTCAGAAAGAATGCCGTCTTTAATGATTGGACCTTGATCATATTCAAGCCCCACCTTTTCTAATGTATGAATCAAAGATTCGACAGCTCCTTCAACAAGACGCTCACGATCTGTATCTTCCACACGCACAATAAACGTTCCTTGATGCTTTCTTGCATACAGATAATTATAAAGTGCGGTACGCAATGAGCCTACGTGAAGGAAACCGGTTGGCGATGGAGGAAAGCGTGTAACAATGTTCATACAGTACGGAAATGTCTCAGAATTTCAGAGAAAACTCGAAAAGTTGATTTAAGAAATATTCTACGCCTCAGTGTACTCAATGCTACGACGATCGGGAAGATCACCACAGCTTGCATAATCCGGCGCCATCTTGTTGGTTCGATGAAGAGTCGCCACAGCCACTCAATTCCGATGCGGGAGAAAAAGTTTGGAGCACGCTTTTTTTGACCCGAAATCATTTCAAACGACCCTCCCACACCGATCCAAATTTTCACAGAAGGACATTGGGGCTTGATTTGATTAATGAACTGTTCTTGTTTCACTTGCCCAAGTCCAACAGCTATCACAACAGGCTCTTCTTTTTGGATTTGCTCGATGAGATGTTTCGAAATATTGAGCGTGTTTCCATTCCACGCAATCATTCCGGGATCCATTCCTGCAATGGATAGATCTTTGAATTGATTACCGAGAACTTCTGCGGATGTATCTGCTGATCCACGATCTCCTCCAAGCAATAGCACATGTGACTTTTGTTTCTCTGCGAGTTCGCATATTATAGGAAGGAGATCTACTCCTGGATAGCGATGCTCAAGACGGTTTTTGGTCAACGCAATAATTGCGTAGTGCAAGCTAATCGAATCTGCGACAGAGAGATCGCTCTTGTTGAGCAACGCTTTGAACGCTGGGTTCTTCCGTGCCTCAAGAATAAACTCAGCATTCGGAGTTACAACCACACGCGCTTGATCCCCTTTCAACCAAGTCGCAAAGAGATGTGTAAGCTTGTCTATTGGTTCATCGTCAATTCTTACCCCAAAGAGTTCGTGGGTCATACAGACAGGTTCATGAGTCGACTTTAGTATAACAAATATTCGTTTTTTTTCACATTGACAGTTCCATTTTAGCACTCTACACTTGTGAGTGCTAACGTATTCAAAACAGTATGCTTCCAAACAATTTTACCCACAAATCTCAAGAAGCTTTGCAGATGGCGCATCGTATCGCGGTGGATCATGGTCAGCAAGCACTTGAGCCTATTCATCTCCTCGCTGCTCTTCTTGAACAAGACGACGGTGTTGTGGGTGCAGTTATTGATAAGGTCACATCGCATCGCGCAAAATTGCGTGGCGAGGTCGACAAAATACTCTCTACCCTCCCCTCAACTCCAGGACCTTCATCTCAAGGAGGAGGGATGTCGCAAATTTACATGAGCCAGCAAATGGCGGATGTTCTTTCTTTGGCGGATAAAAAAGCAAAGTCTTTCACGGATGATTTTATTTCAACTGAACATCTCTTACTTGGACTTCTTGGTAATAAAGCGATCGCACGCCTTCTTGGAAGCTATGAGATTGTTGAAGAGCGCATCATGATTGCACTCAAAGAAATTCGAGGAAGCCAACGTGTCGATTCTCCTGAACCAGAAGGTCGCTACCAAGCGCTTGAGAAGTACGGGAATGACCTGACAGAGGCTGCGCGCAACGGAAAGATCGATCCAATTATTGGACGAGATTCTGAAATTCGTCGCGTCATGCAGGTATTGTCTCGTCGCACCAAAAATAACCCTGTTCTCATTGGAGAAGCGGGTGTCGGAAAGACCGCAATTATTGAAGGACTTGCACAACGCATTGCCTCAGGAGACGTTCCTGAAATGCTCAAAGAAAAGTTGGTGATCGCGCTAGACATCGGATCCATGGTCGCGGGAACAAAGTACCGCGGAGAATTTGAAGATCGTCTGAAAGCGGTCATTAAAGAAATTGAAGCCTCAAACGGGAAGATTATTTTGTTTATTGATGAGCTTCATACACTCGTTGGAACCGGAACTACTGAAGGTGGATCACTCGACGCATCGAATATGCTCAAACCTGCTCTTGCGCGCGGTGAACTTCGAGCGGTTGGAGCAACGACATTGAAGGAATACCAGAAGTACATCGAAAAAGATCCAGCGCTTGAACGTCGATTCCAACCGGTCATGGTAGAAGAACCAACCGTACAGGACACGATCGCTATTTTGCGTGGAATTAAAGAGAAGTACGAGGTTCATCATGGGGTACGTATTTCTGACCCATCCATTGTGGCAGCCGCTGAACTTTCTCATCGCTATATCACTGACCGTTTTCTCCCTGACAAGGCTGTGGATTTGATGGACGAGGCGGGTTCCATGTTGCGTATGCAGATTGATTCCATGCCAGAAGAACTCGACGTCTTAAAGCGTGATCTGATGCGTCTTGAAATTGAAACGAAAGCCCTTGAAAAGGAAGATGACAAAGACTCAAAGGCACGTCTTGCCGACATCGAAAAGCAAATAGCTGACCTCAAGGAACAAACAGAAGGTCTGGAAGGTCGCTGGCAAAATGAGAAAGCAAAGATCACAGAGATCCAAGCAATCAAAGCAGAAATCGATCAACTCCGTGCAAATGCGGAGATGGAAGAACGTCGTGGAGATCTCGAAAAAGTCGCAGAGATTCGGTACGCGCAGATTCCTGGAAAAGAAAAGGCTCTACATAAGGCGGAAAAAGAACTTACAGGTCTCCAAAAAGAACGTGGACTCCTTAAAGAAGTGGTGGGTGAAGAAGATATTGCACTTGTTGTTTCAAGATGGACACACATTCCTGTTTCAAAAATGCTCGAGTCTGAAATGGTGAAACTTGCGCGCATGGAAGAAGAGCTTCAGAAGCGTGTCGTCGGACAAGAAGAAGCCATCACCGCGGTCTCAAACGCGCTTAGACGCTCTCGTGCAGGGATTGGAGAAGAGAAGCGACCAATCGGTTCCTTCATCTTCCTAGGTCCAACTGGTGTAGGAAAAACAGAACTTGCCAAGGCGCTTGCTGCGTTCATGTTCAACGAAGAGTCTTCGCTTATCCGACTCGATATGAGCGAGTACATGGAGAAGCACTCCACAAGCAAAATCATCGGCTCCCCTCCTGGCTACGTCGGCTATGACGAAGGCGGACAACTCACCGAGATTGTTCGACGCAAGCCGTACTCTGTCTTATTGTTCGACGAGATCGAAAAAGCGCACCCTGACACGTTCAATCTCCTCCTTCAGATTCTTGATGACGGACAACTGACGGACGCAAAGGGTCGCAAGATCAATTTCAAAAACACCATTATCATCATGACCAGTAACATTGGCTCTGAATACATTTTGAGTTCAGGCACAGCAAACGGTGAAATGGGCTTTGAAGACGGCGATCAAGCCAAGAGCCAAGAAGACGACACCCGCGACCATATCATGGGCATGCTCAAAGACCACTTCCGCCCAGAATTCTTGAACCGCATCGACGACACCATCGTCTTCCACGGACTCAAAGAAACGGAAATCGAAAAGATCGTGGAGCTCCAAATGGAAATCGTCAGCAACCGCCTCCTCGAGCAACGAGGCATCTCCATAAACATCTCCGACACCGCCAAAAAACTCCTCGCCAAAGAAGGCTTCGACCCCGCCTACGGAGCCCGACCATTAAAAAGAGTCATCCAGTCATTAATCCTCGACCCCCTCGCCATGAAGATTATTTCTGGTGATATCGTGGAAGATTCTGTGGTTACAATTGGGGCAAAGGGAGAAGAGATTACGTTGAAAGTGAGTAAGGGGAAGAAGGTGAAGTAAAAAAAGAGTTCAAAAAATCACCGGCAACGGTGATTTTTTAGTGGAAAAATTAAAACGATTTTCTTGTTTCGTTTTGGGCGGCGGGCAGAGGGGAACTAAAGAGGTGAATTGCCCCGACCAAAAACTTCTTCTTGTGTTTAAGCGTATGCCAAGCTTCTAGCATCTTGATAATGTTCATAAACAAAATTGTAAACCTCCAAGCCTTTCAGTTCACATTCTTTTTCTGTATATGTTGGCTCTGGCAATTTTGTGAATAATAAATCTGATATTACGATTTTCACTCCAGCCCGATTTACTTCAAAATCTCTCCAGTGTGGCACTAAAAGTGGTCTAAGGTTTTCTAGCAATTCATGAGTTGAATTTTTAATACTAGACACCTCATCTGGATTCAGATTTTCTTTAACTAATAGATCGAAAATTGCCAATTCATCTTCATTCAAATTTTCTTTTACAGCTCGTTGTTCTTCCTCATCCAAATCTTTTGCAAGGGTGACTAGATCATCAAAGAGTTGATCAACGTCATGTGCGCCACTATTATATTCCTTCAAAAGTGACATAAGCCTTTCCATAAATTTTGCACGCTTCTTGTTTCTCTTTACCATTTCTGTAATCTTCTTTTCTAGCTCAGCTGTCATTGCTTCAACTTGTAAATTTTTGTTGTCTAGGCCTGCAAAAAATGCTTGCAATGCATCAGCATCAAGTGCACTTAGGTCTTTTATTTTTTTGTGGGCAGATATTACATATTCTCCTGTTTGGATCGATTTATTTAGTAGATCTTCCAAATCTTTTTTAACTTGGGAAACATCAATACTTTGTGAACCCACATCGCGAATCCGGGAAGCAAGTACACGAACAGCTGTAACTTCATGATAATAATCTTCTGCATCTGGATCAGGTAATACTGAGCGGTATGCACTATGTAAATCACTGGCAAGGTTTAAAAACTTCTTTTTCTTTTCCTGCCCCCCAATAATTGTATTGGCGTATTTTTCAAGCAACAACAGTTTTTGTTCAGCTGGCGCTAACAATAATGGCTCAAGTTCAATCTGTTCAGCTCTCAAAAATTCTTTAACAGTACGTAATGTGTTCTTCAAGTCATTTAACAGTTCATCTTTACTTTTGATTATTTCATCCTCATAAAGTCCGTTGGCTGCATACAAAGCTAAAGCACGTTCAATGTTTTTGAATACACCAATATAATCAACAATAAGTCCGTTCTTTTTGCCTTCATCTGCTACGCGATTGGCACGCGCAATGGTTTGCATTAACGTGTGATTTTTTAACGGTTTATCAAGATACAAAGTTGATAGATTTGGAACGTCAAAACCTGTAAGCCACATTGCACAAACAAATATAATTCGCAGATTACTATCAGGGTCTTTGAATTCTTTCTCCAAATCTTCGTGAATTATTCTTTCTCGAATTGGTTTTACATCAATTTCATATTCTTCCATGTCGGCAATTTCGTTTTGATTGCCACCAAGACTCACCATGACGGCCATATCAACATTTTCGTGTTGTTCTAATTTTGCCAAAATCTTTTCTTGTTCTCGTTCATCTTTTGTACGCGAGAGATCCATGCGTAATTTGGCGATATAGCGATCCCACTCCTTTTTAACTTTGTCATACATGCGAAAAGTGGTTTTTTTGTCGAGAGACACCACCATTGCTTTCCCGTCATATCCTCTTCCCACATAATGTTCCACAATGTCGCGAGCAATGGTGTTTAAGCGATCTTCACGGGTAATAATCTCATAAAAAGTTGAGAATTCTTGCTCTATCTTTTCCTCTTCGTCTTCATCTAGGTCATATCTATCCATGAGTTGTCCCATTTGTTCTTCAAGATTTTCATTAACATTCTTCAAGCTTGGTACTCGATTTTCGTAATAGAGTGGCACTGTTGCCCCATCTGCTACTGATTGACCAAAGTTATAAACTGAAACATATTTACCAAAAGTCCTTTCCGTCTCGGCTTCGCCATCTGCCATAAGTGGTGTTCCTGTAAAGCCAATAAAAGAGGCGTTTGGTAAAGATTTACGCATGTTGAGAGCCATGCGGTCATATTGCGTACGATGCGCTTCGTCAGTCATCACAATAATGTCTTTACGTTCAGATATGGCGCCTGAAATATCCTGAAATTTTTGAATTGTGGTGAATATTTGGCGATGATCTTGTGCCAGCAATTCTTTTAGATGGACAATGCTGTCAGCATGTATTTTTGATTCGTGAATAACACCAACATTAACGAAATTTTTGTACGCTTGAGTATCAAGCTGTGTTCTGTCTGTTACAATCACAAATGTAAAATTCCCAGTAAGTTTTCTGAGGGCTTTTTGTGAGAGCCATAACATAGAATATGATTTTCCAGAGCCTTGCGTGTGCCAAAATACGCCGAGTTTTCCATCTAGATTCTCTCGGTTCACCACATTTTTAAAGGCACGATTTACCCCCAAATATTGAAAATAACGCGGTACAATCTTTTTTACTTCGCTTTTAGCCTCATCAAACAAAATATAGTTTTCAAAGATATCCAATAATCTAGTTTTGTCACAGATCCCAGAGAGAATTGTTTGTAAATCAGTTTTTGGTTTTTCATCTTCACTTGCGGATTTTTTCCATTCATTAAAAAATTCATAAGGTGCAGTAAGTGATCCAAATTTATTTTCAATACCATTACTGATAATAATTCCCATGTTATACCAAAAGAGCTTTGGAATAGTGTCTTTATAATCACGAATATTGTCGTGATGAGCATCTACCAGGCTTTTGTGTGACGCTTTGAGTTCTAATAAAACTAAAGGAATACCATTTACATAAAGAATTACGTCAGGTCTGCGTGTGTACATTTCGCCAACAATCCAAAGCTGAGATACAGCCAAGAAATTATTATTCTCTGGTTTTTCAAAATCAAAAAATTGAACTCGCTCTGTATCCGTGTCGCCATTCTCTTTGGCTACATTTACATTTGCGCCATTTTGCAAAAGTTTATAAATTCCTTGATTGGCTTTTACCAAATTAAGGTTTGATCTATCACGAGTGATGATTTCGATTGCTTGTTCAAGTGCATCATTTGGCAATGTTGGATTGATTTTTTGAAGGGCGGGTAATAAATATTTTTTTAGCACCACTTCACCACGATGCTCACGCCCGAGTTTAGCGTCCTCGGTATCAGAATAAGCATTGATATGGCAAGCCGAATCATCCCATATTTCTTTGATGAGTTTGATAACGGTTTGCTCGACTAAGTTGTCTTCTGAAAATTGGTTCATAAACTTTCTTTATCTTCAGAAAGAATAAAGCCTTTATCCATCAGTTCACGCGCCACGTATCGGAGTAGTTTGTTTTGAGAAAAACTCATGACATACGATTTGCTGTTTGGATTTGGGTATGCCAAAAGAAAGTGCTTTTGTTTCATATCAGCGATAAAGCGAGATAATTTTACCGGATAGTAATCAGGAAAAACCTCTTTAAGACCACCTGCGGTCAAGACGCTTTTGTCCACTGCATATTTGAGGGCGAGATATTCTTCTGCACTCACTGATCCGACTTTCTGGGCGTACTGTATAGCGGGGGTCAAAATATGTGTTGATAGGTATTCGTAATTCGCAAGTTTATCTATTTTTTCCATCTCCACTACCAATCCTTCCAATACATAAATACACCAATTAACCATGCCTGCGTTACCATTTACATCGGCATCGCCCAGCATATCGTAATATTTTTGCCGATCAGTGCAAAACAGTCCAGTTGGGTTGAGCACTCGACCGCTTTTATCTACATTAAATCCAAACTTGACTAACATTGCGTAGGTTATGAGGCGAGACATTCTCCCATTGCCATTATCAAACGGATGAATCCATGTAAAGCGGTGATGAGCAATGGCAATTTTCAGCAAATCATATTTTTTATCGTCCTCTTTGTGGATAAACACAACAAGCTCATCCATCAAATCTTGTACATGGATGCCATCTGGTGGCTGGTGAGGGGAGTTTTGAATAGCAATTGCTCCTTTTCTATATTGCCCAGGTGTACTACTGCCTTCGCGCGTCAGACCGTCTACCACAAGCTTATGCAGATGCGATATAAACAGTCTGTTGATAGAAAAATCAATAACATTCTCATCGATAAATTGTAATGCTTTTTCAATATTCTCAATCTCACGAAATTGTTCATCATTGCCTACAGGTTTTTTTTCTATACGAGAATCGATGATCTCGGCAATGGTAGTGCGGTTGCCCTCAATTCTGGCAGATTGGACACTTTCCAATATATGAAATAGACGTTTGAGGTCAAAAAATACAGGGGCAGGGGTGGTGCCGGTAAGCTGTTTTGTCCGTAGATGGTCCAGACGAATCACCAAATTGGTGAGAGGTGAGTCAAAATTGAATTGTGGGATGTCGATTTTTGGGTAGTCCATAGAAAAAGATTTAACAAATCTAGGTTTAGCATTTAACAAATATGCTATTATTTTAGCACAGATTAGCCATTTTTGCAATATCTCTATCTTTTCTATTTAACAAAGTGCAATTTTGCTTTTAACTGTTGCTATTTCTGAAAACATCCGCTTCCATCTGAATTTATGACACGCCGAATCACCCTATATTTTCTTGATGAGTTTAATGACGGTTTGCTCGACTAAGTTGTCTTCTGAAAATTGGTTCATAGATTATTTATATGGATTAAACGTAGGGTGTGTTTCTAAATAACTTTTCATATAATTCAGCCCCTTATCTGAATATTTCGGGTTTTCGCCTTTTTTTAACTTGTGCAAGTAGCAGTACTCCTCATTTTGGCGAATACCAAGTTTTCTTGCCATCTTTGCAATAAAACTTTGATCTTTTTCAAGTATTCTTGCCACATCACTCGTAAAATGTGGAAAGTCTTTGTTTGGGTCAGTCTTTTTGATAACTACTGGCGCATTAGGATTTTTTGACGGATGAACATCTACAGATGCAGTATATCCTCTAGCTACATGAACTGGAAGAAGACGAACATTTTCCTGAGTATTAATATAGTCGTAAACTGAGAGATGCATTGCAACCCGGGATTTTCTAGGTAAAGATTTGACTTTCGCATCCCAAAGCTTCTTGGTTTTCATTTGCGTGTTCGCAGCATTGTCTACAAATTCGCAACCTCTATCCAGAAGGAATAGAACCCGATTTTGTTCTGTGCTTTTCTTGCGGGAATATTTAAATAGCTTTTCAACTTTGTTGGAATAAAAGGTATGATTTCCGAGAGCGATGGACAAATAATTTTTTTCAAATGAACCGCTTAGTGATCTAAACTCTTTCTTCACTAATTGATTGAAACTAGTTATTGAAAAGTACATCAAGTGTGCCATGATTTCATCTTCAATATTAGGCAGCAGATCATGTGTTGCCTCATTGCGCAATGAAATTACCTGTGCAATCGTTTTTGCCTCTTCTTTTGTTATTAATTTCTGTTCATGAAATACTTTATTCAAAGCTTTTTCGGCAGTAATGGTTTTCCCATCTGATTCGCGGATAGATTGTTTCTTCTTTAAAAGTGATCCTTTAAGTAGTAACTCCCATGCGTGCGCATTAAGCATTAGTACAGATTCTTTCCAGTGTAGTGGTTCGACTCTATTAAACATCTCAATACTAAGCTTTGCTGCACTTATAGCAGTTTTTGTAAAACTCAAAGCTTGATTAGACGTTTTTGCCATAAAATTATTTTAACTCCCGTTTCCCTGTGACTAATTGGGGAATTAAAAGATCGCGGTTTTTTGATAGGTTCTTATTCTTCATCTCTAGCTCATATCTCAACGCAACATATTTACCCACCAAAACGCCAAATATTTTAGTTAGATCAGCAGGAGGGACAACAAGTTTCTTTGCCATAAATTCTGGCCAATGCCCCTTGTAGTCATTGAACTTGATTAAATCTTTTGTCGCCCAATTGAGCCAAAAAATATCTCTTTTATCATTTGGTATAAATGGCAATACATTTTGAATGGCTGAAAATGGATACATTATAATATTTTGATAACAAGTGTGATTTGCGAAAACAATTACAGGATTTTCAACTGAAGCCTTCACACCAGGTTCATCATTGTGGTATCCGATTAATCCCGTCTTTCCTTGGTCTAATACAGGAACTTTTCCAGTTTCAAAAACGCTTTTATTTTCGTATTTTTTACCGACAGGGATTCGCTTAATTAAACTTTCAACATTTTTAACCTCCCACCCCTCCGGCATCATTTCATACTCAGTACCACTCTCAACCATTTTCACTTTTTCATGCCCGGGAAATTTAAACTTCACAAACCATTCTGTATAAAGAAGTTGAGCCATTTCTTCCAATGCATTGATGCGCTTTTCGTTATTTTCGATGAGATCGTCGTAGGCAGAGAGGACAGAGGCGATACAGGTTTGAGTTGGGAGGTCCGGAAGATTAACTTGAAGTTTTTCTAAATCATTAATTGTTATCTGCGACTGTGCACTCCCACTATCTAGATATCTTAAAGTGCTTAATAGATATTTATAGTAAAAATACCTATTATTAACTTGTGTTTGATCTAATAAAATTTTTATTGAGAGATTGGTTAAATAGCAATCACATTTCGATATTTTAATATCACCTGTCCCACCAACTCCACGAGCGACAATAATAACATCACCTTTTTTACAATTACTTTCAGGATACGCATCGAAATATCTATAGCCTGAAAATATTTTATAGTTTCCTAAACCAACCTTTTTTTTTGAAGGCATTTTCCCGTACTTCATTTCTGCTATATCTCCTAATTTTTGTTTAGTCCAAGTTGCCATATTTTTTTTATAAAATAGTTTTCCAGTCCTCTTGGATTTTCTTTTCTAGCCCATGCGCTTCGTCTGTCAGATCTGTAAATTCACCCATCAATTCTTTCATTCGTGCTTCAAAATCAACATCGCTCATTACTTTTTCGATTATCTCCACATAACGACCAGGATTGAGCGAGTAGTCATTTTCTTTTATTTCTTCAAGTGTTGCTACCTTACATCTGCCTTTTATATCTTCGTATTGCTCTTCTCCTTCTTCCTCTCTATATCTGCGCACAATAGATGAAAT
>JABMNY010000007.1 GCA_013204385.1 Candidatus Uhrbacteria bacterium | reverse complement strand
TCTCTCATGTAAGATGGTCCCCTTTTCGGTCAGATGTATTCTTGACCATTAGCACAAACCCTTCAGCCATGAGGTTAACCATGGCCGTTCGCGCACTTTCCGACATCGAGCGCACGACGCTCATTCCCGCAAAGAAGCTTCTCGCGCTCGAGCAACTCTCTGCCCAGGTCTTGAAGACCCGTGATGATGAGTACGACCGGATCGATCGCGGTATCCGCGGACGTGAGGCCGATCAAGCCAAAACCTTTGGTGATCTGCGAGACGAGGAGGACCTTTACATCTTCACTGATGGCGTCCGCAAGGCGGGTCTGGACAACGACATCGGTTCCAAGCAGAAGAAGGCCTGGGCGACGGTCGTTGGTCTCATCACTCCAGACCTCGCGGTCTGCGAGAAGTGCAACAAGTACCCGATCGCTTATACGAGTGGTGTGGTGTCTCCTCCTCTTGATGAGCGTTGTCCTCACTGTGGAAAGGGTCTGATCACAGCTCCTAAGCAGGAGGCGCCTTACCAGGCATGGACCACGCTTGAGATGGTCAGCCCTGGGAAAAGTCATGACCGACAGACGATCCAGCACCTGCCCCTCCCGCTGTCCAACTCGAGTATCGAGGCGGATGCGGGGACCTTCTACCAGATCGGCACGGAAGTCCGTGCAGCGCTGGTGCAGGAGGGTCTGACCCTGGACGGAAAGCCGGACTTTGGCAGGTTCCTGGCCTACCTCGCACACGGCCCGCTCGCGAATCGTTTTCAGGGGTTGGACCAGGTCCTTCGTGCGTTGGGAAGTCCAGACTCCTTCGGTGCTTACGACCTGGTGTCGATCCGCAGTCTGGTGCGCAAGGCCAAGGTCTGGACACCATCCGCGATCACGTCCGTACACAAAGAAGAGTCATTCAGCTCCTCGGAGCAGCCAATGTCTCTGGATCAACTTCTCTGTGATTTGTTTAGTGTCGACGGACTGCAAAGGTTCTGTTCCCAGAATTGTCCGGGTATGGTTTCTCAACTTAGCTGGGGTAATTCGCTCAATCAGGTGGCATTCGAAGCGGCCAATTGCATGAAGGCCTTCGGCTACAACAACGACAAGCTGGTGGAGGCACTCATCAGGGAACGCCCTGGCAAGAAGTCTCTCATTGAAGCCTCCCGTCAGCTGATCCTCAGTCGCTAGGCACAAACTCGCACTTCAGCAGGATGACGCAACATCCTGCTTTTTAATTTTAAAACTTCCAGGCCATGGCCCAGGAGTCTTTTGTTTGTGCTAGGTTTTCTTCTTTTGAACTTTTCCTGTCGTAAGTATGCCTGATTTGTAGAGTTCGATGAGTCCGAGGAGTGCAGCGAGAATGCTTGGGCCTGCAATGGCTCCGACACTTCCAAATGCGGCAAGTCCACCCAAGACGCTGATCAGTACAAGGAATGAGTTGAGGTGGGCTTTTCCTCCGATGAGGTGTGGGCCAATAATGTTATCGATGGTAGAAACGAACAAGAGTGACCAAATAAGAAGCCCAAGTGCGCTCATTGTTGAGCCTGTAAAAAAGA
Source organism: Candidatus Uhrbacteria bacterium (assembly GCA_013204385.1). Lineage (GTDB taxonomy): Bacteria > Patescibacteriota > Patescibacteriia > UBA9934 > GWF2-40-263 > UBA12478. The sequence goes on along the minus strand of JABMNY010000007.1, from coordinate 7,066 downwards.
GGTAGAGCACAGCCGGGATCAAGACCATCGAGGTTCCCAGAAGCGGTACAAGTCCCGCGATCGCGGTAATACCTCCCCAAATAAGAGAGCCAGGAACACCAAAGATCGTCATCCCGATTCCGGCAACCAATCCCTGGATCATGGCGACAAGTAACACACCAAAGACGACTCCACGAACAGTGTTTACAATGCGTTTGAGAAGCTTTGCGTCTGTGACATCATCAAGTGGCGAGAGGGCAAGTGCCTCTGCATACAGATTGTCTCGATTCACAAGCAGATAGTAGAGACACAGAAAAAAGATGAATGTGTTTAAAATAAGTTTTGTGGAACTTGAAAAAATGTTTCCAATATTATCAAACGCCCAGGAAGCAATGCTCTTTCCAATCTCTCCAACGTCAATAGTTGCGATTTCCTGCTGAACGACCTGAGGAAGTGTCTGAATGAGTGGGGAGGTTGCAGGGTTGAGTTGATCGAGCCAGGAGGTATCGGTTGCGGCCGATCGCACAAGCTCAGAGGCTTGTGTCCCCATCAGAAAGAGGACGATCAAGAGTGGGATAAAGACCAAGAAGAATGTGGCGATTGCGAGAAAGGCAGCGACCAAACGTGGATGCTTTACTATTTTTTTTAATCGTCGGTCAATCGGCGAAAGGATAATGGTTACCACTCCCGCAATAATAATCACCAAAATAAATGGTTGAACGATTTGCCATGAGAGATAGAGGACCACTGCTGCAATCAAGAGGAAGAACCATTTTTCAATGGTCATGTGGGAAGGTTGTGTAGGCATAGTATGTGTAGTGTACCTGAAAAGTAATCCGTGGTGAATGTTTTAAAGAAAAACAGGAGGTGACGGTTCAGGTGATATGTTAGGATAGAAGAAATACTTATTAAACAATATGCATAAAACATTTCAGCTTTTTGTTGCGTTCATCGGAGTGCTCGTACTCACGCTTGGGTGTCTCTATTTCTTTTATCGTCCAATAACAGAATCCATAAGCATTCCTTCAGATGATGTGGTGACAGAAGAAGTCAAAGAGAACGAGGAACAATCAGAGATTGTCTATTACATGCCCGTTGGGAAAGAAGTTGATCTTTCAAAAAATGGTCCGTGGAAGAATAGTCTTAACATCGCTTTTTCAGAAGACGGAACGACATTTACTGCACAGACTGCTCTTGTTGAGAAAGCGGGAGTTCCTTCTCTTACTCAGATGCAAGATGGTCGACTTCTCCTCGTCTTCCAGTGGTTTGAGGATGGGGATTGGTTTGATTATCCAGCTCTCATGTTTTCAGAAGATCAAGGACAAACATGGAGAGATCCTGAACCTATGAAACTAATTGGGTATCCAGATGATTGGGGTGTTCCGTTTGATCCAGCCGTTGTGACGCTTCCTGATGGACGGATTCGTATGTATTTCACTGTGAATCCTGAGAGATTTTCAGGATCGACGGACACCTATATTTCATCGGCAGTCTCTGAAGATGGATTAATCTATACCTATGAGGCTGGGGTACGTTTTGAAGACACAGATATTGATCTCACGCGTGATAGTACTGTGGGATACTTGGATGGAGAGTTTCATTTATTCTCACCTTCGCATGAAACCGACGGTGAAATGAATCATGGGGTCTCTCAGAACGGTCTGGACTTCACGGTTGAAGAGGATATTACAGATGGAGAGTATATTATTTGGTTAGGGGATGTGACGACATCAACTGCAGGACTTCGATTTTATGGATTTGAGAAAGCAAGTATTCTCTGGGCAGATTCTTCAGATGGATTTTCCTGGACAGATGAGGTAAAGACAAATCTTATGGGGGCCGATCCAGCTGCTGTCAGATTAGAGGATGGATCGTACGTGGTTGTTGTGACTAGTATTGGACAAAAACAGTAGAACGGGTTTTGTCTGAGTTAAAAGAAGTCATGTGTGTGACTTCTTTTTCTAATTAAAAAGAACGCAAGCGTTGCGTTCTAGGGAGTAGACCGTGTCATAGGAATTTTGGACTTGAGGAGATCGTGGAAATTGACCTCGAAGCTCTTGGCACGCGATGCCAGAGATTCGGTCTCGTCACGATCGAGGAATTCTTGTGCATTCCATCGTTGTTTGGCAGTGCCGATGGGAAGACCGGATCGTTTTCCAGCTCCGCAAAGGTCCTCGTAGCTGACCCCTTCACCGTTTGGCACGTAGTTGAGCCAGCATCCAGGCGCCAGCTCCGCGACGGTACCGCCAAAGATGTGACGGCACAGAACCAGACAAACCGCGTCGTTGTCGAACGGGACACCGTTTGATCTGAGCTCCTGAAGGAGGTTGCGTAGGATCGTGGAGGGAAGCAGGTCGGAGTTGGTGCGATGTGCTTGACGCACGTACGCGAGGTAGAGATCATGGATGGTCTTCATGGGGCTCCTACGTCCGGAGAGATTCCGGAGAGATCGAATTTACACCAATTGATGGAAATGTCAATAGAAAAAGGAACGCATGAGCGTTCCTAGGCGTTGAAACCTGTGGGTCGGGGCACGGTTGCTTCGTGGATCCATAACGCGAGCTTATGTGCGTTCACGAATACAAACAGTTGCATGAGCGGATGACCAAGGAGATTGTGGACGACCCAGCGGTGTCGCATCCATCGAAGTCGACGACCTTCCAAGGCTGAGGGCTTGAGCTCCATTAGTAGTTCGATCAGGTAGGTACCTGTCAGTTCATACTCAATGCCATTACTCAAGAGCTTGGCACGGCCCAGTTCCAAGGAAGAGAGATCTACCAAATCGATGGTATCTATGGCAATGAGTGCGGAGCCTGTATGGATGAAACGTCTCATACAGTGTCCAACAAGAAGTCTGTGCGACGTGGGAGATCGAAGTTTGCTTCTATGAAGCTAATTACTTCCTGTGGATCCGTGTCACGATGGAAGACAATGTTGGGTCCATGACTCTCGAGCATAACGGCCTTGATCCCACCGAAGCTCCCGAGACCATTGGAAGTGTTCTGTCCACATTCGTGGGAGCCACACTCATAGGCGTACTGTGATCTGGTCGGCACCTGACTGCCCGGCTTCACTGGACAATGAAAGTGCACAATGCAGTCGGCGTCTGGGTGCTCCCGGAAGATGATCCGTTGGCTCTGACCACCAACTGACGGCTTGGAACCATGAGCGATGACGCGAGTCTCACCGTCTGGATTGATCTCGACGAGACCGACGGTCTCGAGTTCGTTGAAGTTGGTCTTCCGACGACTGGTGAGGATCGTCTTCTCATCGACTTTCACGGCGAAGTGGCCGACGGTCACCCCATTGAATGCCTTGTAGGCTCCACGTGCGACGCAGTGGTCAACGACCGTCTGCAGGCTTTTGGGTATACGTGCGTCATGCCAACTCACCGGCTCGCCTAGCACCACTGTCGAGCGCGTGAAGTGATTCAGTGTTCTGAGTGAGATCATCTTGGCGAGGCCTTTAAGGGCTTCCTCGCGGGTTTCACTCAAGTGATAGTGGAACCGCTCAGGCGTGATGACCATGTTGGTGTGCCGGACGATGTCGTTGGCGAACATGAGGTTTACACCGTTCTGCTTCATGAGTGCGAGACCACGCTTGTAGGTCTCTGCAGGTTCGGCATCAGCTGTGGTCTTGAAGCTGACCAGGAAGATATCCTTGCGGTCCTGGCGGATTCGCGCGAGGATCTTGCGACTCGGAGCGAGCGTGAGCTTGTGCTCCTGGCTAGAGCTCAGGCGCGGATGTGAGTACTTGCCGAATTCGGGATCATTCTCGTAGACGGGGGATACGGCCACAGGCTCGAAGTCACACACAGCCGCGGTAAGTACGATGCATCGGGTGGACGTTTGGCCGACTAGGTAGTCGATGAGCTTCTGCAGGTCTTCATTCGTAACGAGATCCTTGATGCCAGCTGCCTGGAAGAGAAGAGTGTCTTTCTCGTGGCGGTCGAAGCCCCCCTGGGCCATACGGGTGAGCACCAGGTGTACGCACGCGTTCTTCTGCCCAGCATCTTGCAGAGCGTTCGGTAGGAAGTCACTGAGCTGACGTCCTACCTTTCCGAAGGCAGGGGCCGCGAGCGCGAAGTGCGGGGCGATGTGGTTGAAGGTGCCACCAGCGATAATGAAAAAGATCTGCTCCATGACGTTCTCCTTTGAAAGAACCGTGAGCGTAGGAAGAATTCCTGCACTCACGTATGTGTTCAAAGAATGAAGAGGGGTGGGAGACCTGGATGTTCCAGGTCTCCGTGACCCTAGCTGACGAGTTTGAGCGCGGGGAGGTTTTCTTTGCGAACAAACACGTCTTGTGTGGCTCGTAGAATGCATTTGGCAAGTGCCGATCGGCGAATCGGTCGGATGAAAAGTGGACGGGTGTGACCTTTTGAGATCACGATCGCGCGTTCGTCCTTCCACTCTTTGCAGTTAGCGACAATGATGTCGGCGTCGGAATCCTGCATACTCTTTGTTGCGACACGCACGAGTTCTTCGTCACTCATTCCCACTTGCAGTTTGAACTTCACCAACACCCCCTTGAATCCCCACTCCGTACGGATCTTGTCGATCAGCTTGTAGGTGGGTGAGAGGCGGATGAAGAGTGTTTTATGTTGCGAGGAAATTTTGCCTACGTCGCTCATTTGTGTGAGTTGACCGTTGTTTGTGGGAATGAAGGTTCCCGTTGGGGTGAAGTCATTGATGGCAGCTGAGTGTACGATGAGATCGTATTCACCCATCGTGATTTCTTCTTCGAGAAGTCCTGCAAGGTCGGCGAAGGTCACGTACTCACGGACGCGAATTCCATTCTGGTCATGCAGGAGTCCGCCGTTGGATGTGAGGAGCGTAACTGTGTGTCTGTTGTCGGCAAACGTGCGTGCTAGCTTGGCACCTGTACCACCCTTGAAGATGTTTCCGATGCCACGAACACCATCGATCATGCCCATGGTCGAGCCAGCTGTGATGAGGATGCGCATAGGAGTCTCCTTAGTTCAACAAGAGGGAAGTAGTCACAGAACCTGCAAGAGGAATCGTGCACGCAAGTTCGTAGCTCGCATAAACCCACTGATCATGCTCGTGAGAAAGACCAATCTTGCCGGAGACTGTTACTTCGTAACAGTCAATTTCGTAAAGATTTCCATTGCGGCTTGAGATTGACCGATGGGTGCTAAGGTGGCGGCATTCCACTAGGACAAGCCTAGTTTCTTCCAGAAGTTCACGAGCGAGAGCTGTCTCGTTGGTTTCTCCTGGATCAACCTTTCCACCGGGCAGACACCATCCAGTGAAGCTGCGATCGTTTGCGCGGCGCTTGAGAAGAAGTACTTCTCCAAGATCGTTTCGAACCAATGCAACAACGGAGCGGATTGTCATATGAAACTCCAGATCTCAGTTTCAACACCAGCATAGATAACTTGGGATAATTGTTTAATATCTGTTCATAATCAATCATTGACACTTGACATTTATTGCTAAATTTAGTACTTTTCATTTATCAAATAGAATTGACATATGAGTAATGTTGAAGAACAATTGAACGCACTTGGTCTCACAAGTACGGAAGCTAAGATTTACTTAGCTGGGTTGGGTCGATCAGGAATTGGTGTTCAGGAGCTTTCAAAGGAAACACAAGTGAAGCGTCCAACGGTGTATCACGCGCTTGAGACGCTTATTCAAAAAGGACTTGTTTCTAAAAAAGGAACTGGGGCAAGACGTATTTTTCACATGAGCTCACCTGAAAATATTGGACATTTATTAGATAGCCAAATTGCAGGACTTGAGGAGCAAAAAAAGGGATTAGAGATTCTAATACCTTTGTTGATAGCACGTATTGATGAAACATCGAGTGAAACTATTGAAGTGTCACAGTATGAAGGAATTGAGGGTATAAAGATGGTTGTTGAAGAGGCTTTATATTGCAAAAAACGACATTGGGATATTATCGCTCCAAAAAGGAATTTCTTTTCAGAGTTTGATAAAAATTACGCACAGTATTACCTGTCTTCTCGAAGACGTCGGGGAATCACATCACGTTCATTGTGGGAGAAGACTTTGGAGGATGCAAAACATACTCCTGGGGGCCATAAGGTCACCCCAGAAACAGTGAAAGAACGGAATCCACGCTATCTTCCTTCTGTGATGTCTGGGAAGTTTGCGTCGGTTATGATTTTGTTTGATGACAAAGTCGCGCTCATCTCATCGTATAAAACATTAACCGCCGTCTTGATTCGATCAACGGAAATTCATGAATTCATGAAGACGATGTTTGAAGGACTCTGGCAGGGGTCTGAAGAGCTATGATTGTTATCTTAGTGGACGGTTTTTTTGGGTGTGTTAGGTCCAGTTCCGGAGGATCTTATGACTCATCAGGCACAGATCGCTCGAAATCCACGCTTGTTATTCTGGGCGCGGGCGTTCATTGAAATCAAGGCGATGACCGCGGTTGTTGTCTTGTTCTATCTCCATCGTGGAGTGACGATGGAACAGGTTTTTTGGCTTTCGATCATCTGGTCGTTTGCCGCGCTTGTCACGGAGGTGCCATCAGGGTATCTCGCCGATCACATTGGAAGAAAGAGAACTCTTCTTCTTGGGGCGGGCCTACTTGCTCTCACTCATTTTGGAAACTGGTTTGCATTCGGCTTCTGGCAGTTTGTTCCTGTCTTCATTCTTATGAGTTCCGCGGTTTCGTTTTTTTCTGGTACAGAGGAAGCGATGCTGTATGAGAGTCTTGCGGAGCTTGGTCAAGAAGGCCAGATGACACACAAGAACGGTCGTCTGTCTTCTGCTCGTTCAATGTTCAAGATGTTCGTTCCGTTTATTGGAGCGTGGGTCGCACAAGACCTTCTCGACTGGCAGTTTAGAATTTTGATCGGAGCAAATGCCATTGCCTTGCTCGTTGCTGTTCTATGCCTTCTTCAACTTCGCGAACCACAACATAAAAAAGAGGTGCTCGCGAATGAGGTTGGGATTTTTCAAGAGAGTCTAAACACAATTCGACGTGAACCTTGGTTGTTGCGCGTCGCGCTTAATCGACTTCTTGTGTTCGTGGCGATCTTTGTCGCCTGGCGCATCTATCAACCACTTCTCTCGGGGGAGGGGTT
>JABMNY010000006.1 GCA_013204385.1 Candidatus Uhrbacteria bacterium | reverse complement strand
TGCTGTGCAACGACTGTTTCCCAGTGCGTTGGATCTTTGAGTGCTGTGTACGGGAAGATGAACTTGCCGTCTGCTCCCGTCCAGACGTGACGGGTGAGCTCTGCAAGTTGTTCCGTCCAGTTGGTGATGGTCTGTGGAATCTGGCTTGAGTGCAGGACCTGCATGAGAACCTCGTTGACTCTGTTGAATCAAAAATCCGGCGATTTCCGCCGGACCCTAGGTTCTTTTTGAAAAAATAAACCTATCGTTCGACGGACATCGCCGGACGATAATAGGAGTGAGCTGTTTGAAATAATGAGGAGTTCATATCTATTGATAGAATGACATGTCAAAATATTCACGTCAAATTATTTTGTGATATACTTCTTTTATGTTGGAGGAACTTTTTTTTGAGATCGGGGTTGTCCTGATTATTGCAGCGGCGCTGTCGATGATTGCCTATCGTCTTCGTCAGCCACTTATCGTTGCGTATATTATTACGGGGGTCATTGCGGGTCCAAGTCTTTTAGCACTCACAAATTCCCCAGAAATTTTTGATGTCATGTCACAAATCGGTGTGGCATTCTTGTTGTTTACAGTTGGACTCGGGTTGAATTGGCGTAATATAAAGGACGTTGGAGGAATCGCTTTAGCGACGGGTGTTGGACAGGTGTTGTTTACCTCTGTTGCGGGATTTCTTGTGGGGATTCTCTTGGGTTTTGATCCACTCACAAGCGGATATTTGGGGGTTGCGTTTGCGTTTTCAAGTACCATTATTATCATCAAATTATTGATGGACAAAGAAGATCTCGATACGCTCTACGGGAGAATCAGTGTCGGCTTTCTTCTTGTGCAAGATTTTATTGCGATGTTGATCTTGCTGGGACTCAGTTCTGTGGGGAGTGGGGCAAGTCTTCAAACCATTCTCGTCACAATTTTCTTTAAAGCGATCATCATTGTTCCAATCTTTTGGATTGTTTCAACAAAACTTCTTCCCCCAACACTGAAGTATGTTGCAAAGTCACAAGAGTTGTTGTTCATCTTTGCGATCGCGTGGTGCTTTCTTATTGCAGGTGTGCTTGTGTATGTTGGTTTTGGAGTCGAGCTCGGAGCCCTCATTGCGGGGATTACACTCTCTTCTTCTGTCTACTACCGTGAAATTAACGCACGCATCCGACCATTGCGCGATTTTTTTCTCGTCATGTTCTTTATCGTTCTAGGAACACGTCTTGGATTGGATAATTTTAGTGCAACCATCTTTCCATCGATTCTATTCAGTCTGTTCATTCTGATCGGAAACCCGCTATTAGTGATGTTTATCATGCGGTCATTAGGATATCATCCACGGACAGGTTTTCTGTGTGGAACAACCGTTGCGCAAATTTCAGAATTTTCGTTTATCGTTATTATCGTCGGGATTTCTGTTGGACATTTGAACGAAAGTGTTTTGGCAGTCGCAACAACAGTCGGAATTATCACCATTACCGCAAGTTCTTATTTGATTGAACACAACGAACGCATTTTTCAAAAAATCCAAGGTCTGTTCAAATGGCTTGAGCCACACTCATCGCTTCCTTCTGAATTTAAGGTAGAACATAAGCCGGTAAAAATCCTTCTCTTCGGGTTTCATCGCACAGGAGAAGAACTCCTTTTGGCTATCAAGAAGATGAAGCAGTCCTATGAGGTGGTAGATTTCGATCCTGTTGCGCTTCGTGAGCTTGCTGAAATGGGTGAACCTGCCGTGTATGGAGATGTGGGAGACGAAAATTTTCTTGAAGAACTAAAAGCAGATAAAGCTCGACTGATCATCTCAACTATTCCAGACTTTGTGATTAGTACTTCCTTACTCACGTTTTTACGCAGTCGGGCGTATCGTGGAGTCGTCGTCGTTTCCGTCCATTCTACAGAAGAGGCATTGAGGTGTTATGACTTGGGTGCAACATATGTGATTGTGCCACAGGTGCTTAGTGGAAAGAAGTTTTCAGAAATTCTCATTAAATCCAAGACAGCCAAGCGGTCTTGGGCGGCGCTCATGAAAAACGTTTAATCTTTTTGTAAAAACCCCTTGACAACAAGGGGTTTTTTGATTAGGCTCGGTTGTTACTCAAGGAGGCTCCCATGAACCCGATGGTTCGCACGACTCGTGTGTTTGGGTTCACAGAGAGCCCTGGCTTCGTCAAAGGAATTCTTGATCGAATTACTGCCTATCTGGCATTCTCGACAGAAGGTGGATATGAAACGCTTGATCTGTACACAATAGGAAGAATTCCAGTCGGTCTTCTAGACCTAGAGCTCCATGTTGTCCGAATTGGAAAGAACGAGTCTGTGGTCGCACGTGTGTATACCGCGCGCACAG
>JABMNY010000005.1 GCA_013204385.1 Candidatus Uhrbacteria bacterium | reverse complement strand
GCAATAACGAACAGTGATTTTTTCAGAAGCGGGACATCGGAAATTGCTTTTTTTGGATCAAGCTCAAGAAGCCTGCGCGCGGCATCTGGGTCGGCCTTTTTTAAATCTTTTCGGTATAACAGATACAACATGATCGTTGTAACGATGGTGAGAACTATCGAAATTGGAGCAAGGTTTACAAGAAAATCATTAAAACTGAGCCCAGCAGCACTTCCAATAATGATGTTTGGTGGATCTCCGATGAGTGTTGCCGATCCTCCAATGTTTGAAAGAAGAATTGCGCTAAACAAAAACGGTTTTGGGTTCAGTTTGAGGTTGTTCGCAATCACGAATGTGACAGGAACCATCAGGAGTACTGTTGTTACGTTATCCAAAAGGGCAGAGAAAACGGCTGTGATAATTCCCAGAAGCAAAAAGATGCGAATCGGTTTTCCTTTAGCGACTTTTGCTGCTTGGAGGGCAACATACTGAAACATTCCAGAATCTTTTGCAATTCCGACAACGACCATCATTCCAATCAATAGACCAATGGTGTTGAAATCGATACCTTCAATAGCGGCTTCTTGGTGAATAACTCCTAAGAGAATCATGAGAAGCGCTCCGGCTAAGGCGACAACTGTGCGGTGTACTTTCTCGGAAATAATGACTGCATAGGTCACGAGAAAAACAACGATGGCGATAAGAAAAGGATCCATAGAGATTAAGTGGTTTGAATGTTCAAGATTTCAGCAATGATCAGTTTTACATCTGTGCGGTTGATGCATCCCACAAGAACATTGTCAGCGTTTACAACAGGGAGTTGACGAATTCGAAACTCGCTCAACATGGTCGCCACTTCCATGATGGAAGAACTTTCTTGCACGACATGCACTTTGTTCGTCATGAATTCTTCAATAGGAGAATTCTGCAGTGCAAGCACGCGTTCAACAAGAACGCCGTCATTTTCAAAGGGAGCAAGATGCTTGTCAGATTCAAGATAATCAGGGACGACATGCTCAATAATATCCCAAGCAGAGACGATTCCTTGAACATGCTGATCCTGATCAACAATAAACACTCCATTGCGCTTTGTGGTCGCCATAAGCTCAACAACGTCTTTGAGTGTTTTTCCCTCGGGGTTCAGGGAGACGGTTTCGTGCATGTATTCTCTCACGAGAAATGTTTTTTCAGTCATAGAATGGTATTAATTCGTCAATATATTACGTCTGTGTGAGATTCTCGTCTAGTGTTCTGTAAAACTCAAAGAAAAAATCGGGAAGAAAATCCCGATCGAGAGGCTCAGGTTTGGTGGCGGAAGAATCGTGCGATCTTTCCAAATAGGAGAGTGAGTGCGTTTGAGTGATGCACGTAGACGCTATGGTCACCAAGGATGGACAAACGCTTGTACACGTTGTCTGCCTCGTATGTGGCGTCTGCAGCAAAGAAATCTCCTTCTGGAATGATCACGAGTGTCGGACACTTGAGTCCTGGATAACGTACACGCAGACCAGGAGTTGCAATCTGGAAGACGGCGCGACGATCTTCAGGGTGAAGGTACTTCTTGAGAAGTTCTGCTATGAAGCTTCCTCGCCTTTTCTCGTTACGTGTTCTTCCGAGGAACAACCGTTCGATGTACTTGGCTTGGTCAAGGACGAGAGGTCCCAAGACAACACTCCGGAGCAAGGGCCAGAAGACGGCACGAAGGGACTGAACGAAGACGGTGAAACGGACGCCGAAGTTTTCAACTCCACTCAAAAGGACGACTTTGCTGAAGGTGCCTGGGGCATGCATTTCAATGCCCCGAATGATCTGAGCCCCCGTAGAGTACCCGATTGCGTAGATGGGGCGACGCTGTTGCTTCAGAAGGATTGTTTGTCTGCCGGCTGATGCAACGAAGTCCTTGATGGAGTGCCCCTCATAGGTGATGAGCACGATCTCGTAGTTCCTTTGGAAGTAGAGGATCACCAGAGAGAACCACCATTGAACAATCTCTGTTGTCTTGTTTCCCCAGAATCCAGGGAAAAGAACCAGGATTGGTAGGTGCGAGGACATGAGAGTCTCCAGGGTTGGCAGAACAAAAACATGCCCTATTTTGGGAATGTTGTCAATGATTAACTTGTAATGGTGATGGAATCGTTCTTATGGAGATGGAATCGTTCAGCCACACTTGCTCCTTGGACGACCATTTCGACAAAGCGATGTTCTCGGAATCCGGATGAACCAATAATGAGCGCGGGTTCTTTGTCAGGAACGTCTGCAAGGCGCTCCACACAGGTCATGGAGATGCTTGTGCCGTCATTGAACTGTACTTGTTTGATCGCTCCTGGGGAAAAATCAATATCGTCTGCGGTGAGACTTGTCTTTGCATTTCCAAAACAATCGATCCACCAGATGAGACTAGGAAGATCTGCAACTTCCTTCATAGGAAGAATTTCTGAGGGGACGTCATGATTATCCCAAACAATTTTTGCGAGGCGTGGAAGATAGTTCAGACTTCTAAACTGCGTTTGTGCAGCCATGGCAACTTGTTCAGGAGTGTAGCCTCCAACGGGGAGAACGGTTGTGATGTCTGTGACGTGAATTTCTGAAATAAGATTGAATCGTTTTAGGAACGAGAAGCAGAGTCCATCGATCGTTCCAACAATCAGTTTATTTTCAAACCAGGCGTATCCAAACGGAGAACCATTCTTCCACTTTTTTGCGCGTCCATGTCGAGGAGCGCAGTTCACTGCAATGATTCCAGGAGCTTCATCAGCGTTATCAAGAATATCGAGAACGTTTCCTGCAGCCTCTGAATCTGTTGAAGCCCCAATGAAGCTTACGTGCATTCCTGGAAAGAGATGTGCGTAACGTGTTTCTTGTCGTGTGCGAGCGTTGTCATCGCGACAATCGGTAATAATAGATACAAACATATAGAGGAAGAATAGGGGTCTCCTGCGCCTTGGTCAAGTGGTCTCAGAGGTGTAGACTAAAAAGACTATGACGTATGGAACATTCTTTCTTATCGGCCTTCATGCGCTTATTGCCTGGATTCTCATCGAGGTATTTGTGAACATGGCCCACAGTCTTTCTCGGGCAACGTATCTTCTTTGGCATTATTTTGTCGTTGTGATGGCGTTTGCAGGTTTGTTCACTCTCTTTTTTTTATTATTCGAGACAACAGCGACACCATTTGAGATCACATTGGTTGGAATGCTCTTTGTTTTATTTCTTGAGCTTGTCGTGTTTCGATTCTTGTATAGCGGTGAACGCTGGTTCTTAAATTGGGTCGACTGGATCTTTCCAATCTTCCTTGCAACGACGACGATTTACGTAACAGCATCGCTTTGGTAGAGTGTCCCAACTATGGCTGATATATTCAAGGTTACAGGCGGACGTCCTCTACAGGGGGAGATCGCTATTTCAGGAGCAAAGAACGCTGCATCAAAGATGATGATTGCCTCACTCTTAACAGATGAGGTTGTTGAGTTGTCAAATGTTCCACGTCAACAAGAGACAGAGATTACGCAAGAAATTATTACAACGGTGGGGGCGCAGGTTGAATGGACAAGCGCGAATACGCTTCGGACACAGACGTCCTCCATTTCTTCAAATTCTGTTCGAGAGCTTTCTCGGAAAAATCGCATTAGTATTCTCGCACTGGCTCCACTCATGCACCGGGCAGGGGAAGCATTCGTTCCGCTTGTAGGGGGAGACAAGATTGGACCGCGTCCCGTGAACTTCCATTTGGAGACGCTCAAAAAAATGGGAGCGACCATCGAAGAGACAGCGGACGGATATCATGCGAGTGTGACACGACTCAAAGGAGCACTCATTGAACTTCCATATCCATCTGTGGGAGCGACCGAGACAGCGATCCTTGCGGGGGTCTTGGCGGATGGACGTACGGTGATTCGTAATGCCGCTGGCGAGCCTGAGGTGAAGGGGCTCATCATGATGCTTCAAAACATGGGCGCAATCATTCAAGTGAATGCGGGGCGATCAATTGAAATTATCGGAGTGGAGAAATTACACGGTGTGCATGCGCGCGTAATGCCGGACAGAATCGAAGCGGCATCGTATGGTGCGATGGCGCTGGGAACACAAGGAGAAATTTTTGTCCGAGGCGCAGAGCACGAGCACATGATTACGTTTTTAAATTCCGTCAGAAAGATCGGAGGGGAATATGAAGTACAGAATGATGGAATTTTGTTTAAAGGGTCACCAGATCTCAGAGGAATTGAACTTGAAACAGACACGCATCCTGGGTTCATGACAGATTGGCAACAACCATTCATTGTGGCGCTCACCCAAGCAAAAGGAACGAGTGTTGTGCATGAGACTGTATACGAAGAACGCTTTGGGTACACAGACGCCTTGAAAAAAATGGGCGCAGATATTACTCTATTTAGTAACTGCTTGGGAGAAATCACTTGCAGGTTCAAGGGACAAAATTATAAACACTCAGCCGTCATTACTGGCCCTTCAAAACTACACTCTGCAGAAGTAGAAGTCCCAGACATCCGCGCCGGCCTCGCCTTCGTCGTCGCCGCCCTCGTCGCAGAAGGCACATCCACCCTCACCGGCATCCACCATTTGGATCGCGGGTACGAGCGGTTGCAGGAGAAGTTGCAGGGAGTGGGCGCAAAGATTGAACGGGATACGAGAGATACTTAAAACAATAAAACTCCGCATAGCGGAGTTTTATTGTTTTATAGAGCCTTGACCAGTTCTTCATAGAGTTGGTCAATAAGAGAGACATTTTCTTTAAAGGTATCAATTCCCATTGTGTCTGCTCGACTCAATTCATATTGAATTCGTAAAACATCTTCCCAATCTAGATCGATCCCTTCCTTTTCGAGTTGTTCGAGAGGTTGTTCGAGTTTTGTTTCTAAGATGGTTCTAAGTGCCTGTCGTTTCGTATCTCCGATTTGATTCAATACAGCAAGATTGTATCCAAAGAAATCACTTGTTTGAAGAAGCATGCGAAATACTTTTTCATCCGCTTCTGTTTTAAGAAAATCTGGGTTGACTGTACGAACTTCTCTGACAGCGTTATCGAAGCCACGACGCTTTCCCTGCGGAGACTTGTCTTCAGGAGAAGGAGCTTTATCAAAATCATGATAAAGAGAAACCATTCTCATGAGTTCTGGGAGGTTAACTGTTGTTCCTTCTAGTTTTATATCTCTAAAATTTTCAGTTCTCAAATGAAGAAGGACTCGTCTTGTGTGTTCAAGAATTGTTTGTTTATCTACGGCATGGTTTACTTGTTCAAGAGACAAAATACCGGGACGATTCTTATGTTCAGATTTAAATGATTCTATTGTTGAGATGCGATCTCGAAATTCAGCATCATTTAAATGGAGGGATCGATCTCTCGCGGGGTCAGTTTTTTCACCGGAGCCTTCGTGTCTATACATACTGATAGTTGAAACTATTGTTAGATTAGATTACCATTTTTTTAAAGTTATAACATCTCAATCTATGTATTCTTTACCGAAATCAGAGCGGGGTCAGGTTCCTCCGCAAGAAGCACCTATCTCGCTCAATGACATTCTTGCTCGTGACCCTGAGTTAAAAATGGGGCCGGAATTAGTTGAGAGATTTGCAACTGAGATCATTGAGTCCTTTCAAGATAAAGGACTTGTCATGCATAAGGATGTAAATGCTGTGTATAAAAGACCTTGGGGGACATTAATAGTTCGTCGAGAATCTCCACAAAGACTAGTAAGCGCCCTTGTTGGGGATAATGACATAGAACTAACTTTTGGTGGAACATTTGGGGAAAAATTTCTTAATTCTGCTGTATGGGATCCAGCATCGAGACCAGAGACACTCCGATGGGCTATTCAAGAAGGGTTTAGTTCAGCTGGAGGAATGTTTATGGTTGAAGCGTTTGATCCGAATGGAGAAGATATCGTTGTAGAAGAAATTGAGAATCCTATTAAGTTTCTTGAGGTGGGTGGCGAGATGGTTGATCGGACAACATACCGAGCAACATCAGGTACGATTCATAGGGAAGACTTGCGATTTGTTTTAATGGGGGTTGTCGCCTCTCGGTTCCCAAAAGAACAAATGACAGAAGGTGAGTTGGAAAAATTGGAGGAATATGAGATTGAAATAGAAGAATGGGAAGAAGATAAAAAAGGAAAAAACCGTCCTGATCCAGTATTTGTTGTTCGAGCATTTACGTTTGATGAGGTGCAACAACAGGCACAAGCTGCAAAATAAAAAGACATCCGTTTTTAATGAATGTCCGCGTGTTGGTCGTTTGTCATGGCAAGTTGGGCGGTGGCAGCACCTTCTTTGAAGGTATTCAGGAATTGTGGGAAACTCAGAGAGTGATCGGGTGGTAAGCGTTTTTGTTCCTCATCTGCGTTCCAGCTGAGGAAACAGCCTTCTCCTTTCTGGATACATGGGCATGCTCCAACCTCGACAAGCGTTCTATGCACAGCTGCACGCCAGAAAGGGAGGAGCTCCTTTTTTAGAAGTGAATCTGATTCACCTACAAATTTAACGGAGTGTCGTAGCGCTTCTGCAAAGTGTGGTAGTGCAATTTTTGCGAGACGACAGCGTTGTTCTGGAGTCATGACGAGACCTCTTCCAGAAGACGTTGGCAGTCCACACACCGCATCACAGCGGGTACGAGAACAAGCCGAGCTTGCGGAATCATCTCCTCGCAATGGACACAGATACCGTACAGCCCCTGATCAATTCGGTGGATAACTTCAGGGATTATATGGTTGAACATGTGGGCCTTGTGGGCACGCATGGGAGGAGGAAGACTTTCTTCGTTCATCTCCGTTTGGTATGACGTCAATCGTGCCAGAAGGCGCGATCGCTGAGCTTGAACAAATGCGTTGTCTAGCATTTAGCACCTCCTTAGCTTGGGGAGCTTGCTAGAATAAGGGTAATCACGAAGTTTGTCAAGCGTTCTTAATAGTTTTATTGAATTTGTTCTATGTTTCTCAATCTTCTTTTAGGTTCACCTTTACTTGCTCTCGCTTGGCTTTCGGCTATTGCGGTTACGCTTACTGTTCATGAGTTTTCTCATGCGCTTATGGCGAAGGTGCGGGGGGATAAGACGGCGGAGTATGCGGGGCGGTTGACGCTGAACCCAATCGCGCATGTCGATCCTTCTGGGCTTATCCTTTTACTATTGTTTGGATTTGGATGGGCAAAGCCTGTTCCGTATAATCCATACAATCTCCAAGATCCCAAGTGGGACGCGGTGAAGGTGGCGCTAGCTGGGCCTGGCTCAAACCTTGTGATGGCGCTTGTTTCGGGAATTGCGTTCCGTGTGCTTGTTGGGGGAGGGATGATTGCTCCGTTGAATTTGCTCTCGATATTCCTCTTTTTATCGATTCTTTTGAACCTGTTCTTAATGTTGTTTAACATCATTCCGGTTCATCCGCTTGATGGATCAAAACTCTTCTTTGCGCTGTTTGACGATCCAAAATATCAAGAATTACGGGAATTTGTTTCAACTCGCGGACCTCAACTTTTAATGGTTGCTGTTTTGGTGAGCGCGTTCACTAGCGTGAATATTTTCTTTTTTATCTCTGAACCAGCATTTGCGATCTGTGACACATTGATTGGGGGATCTTGCAATGGATACTTTGCGTCAATCTTTAGCTCGTTTTAATGATCCTTAAGAAAAAAAGCGTACACTTCTTCTGTTCTTGACCGAAAATAGACCTCATGGTACTCTCCAGGCGCTTTTTGAGTCAGTAAGTCGTTCTGTTATTTAGGAAATAATCGCTCAGATATCGAACGATTTAGCTACTCCATTTATCTAACCTATGCCTACAGTCAATCAACTTATCCGAAAGGGTCGAACATCAAAGACCACCAAGAGCAAGTCACCTGCCATGCAGTACACGCTCGATTCTTTGCATCGAAAACGCACAGAACTAAAACAAGGAAGTGCATTTAAGCGTGGTGTGTGCGTTAAAGTGACCACCATGACTCCAAAGAAACCAAACTCCGCTATCCGTAAGATTGCTCGTGTGCGACTTTCTAATGGAACAGAAGTAAATGCCTACATTCCAGGAGAAGGACATAATCTTCAGGAGCACTCAATCGTCATGATTCGAGGAGGTCGCGTAAAAGATCTTCCTGGTGTGCGCTACCACATTGTTCGTGGAGTCTATGACACCCAAGGAGTGGAAGGACGCATGAAGAGTCGTTCTAAGTATGGTGCGAAGCGTCCAAAAGTAAAAAAGTAAACAGCAAACGTTTTATATGAGCGATTTGCTTGGTCTTCAGACCGAAATTGTCTCAATGTAGGATGCCTACATTTCAACAACTTTCAGTCTTCCAGACCGGCGCAACTCATCTCATAAAAAACGTTTAACCATTTAACATTAACAATCGTCGGAGTACCTCTCTCGTGGGGGAATCTAACCGGCAGAATCCATCAAAACTATGCGAGGTAAACAAGCCCCAAAGCGCGAACTCACTCCAGATCCAAAGTTTGCAAACGTCTACGTCACAAAACTCATCAACTACGTCATGTTTGACGGAAAGAAATCTACCGCCCAAAAGGTTGTGTACGATGCGTTTGATATTATTGCAGAAAAAACAAAAGAGAATCCTATTGAGGTTTTTGAACGCGCCCTTAAGAACGTGATGCCATCACTCGAAGTAAAGAGTCGACGTGTGGGTGGAGCAAACTATCAGGTTCCAATGAGTGTTCGAGGGGATCGTCGATATGTATTGGCTTACCGATGGGTGATTACAGCGGCACGTGCAAAGAAAGGGCGACCAATGGCTGTAAAGCTTGCAGATGAACTGATAGCAGCCGCCAGCGGTGAAGGGGATGCAGTCAAGAAAAAACAAGACGTTCAGCGTATGGCAGAAGCCAACCGCGCGTTTGCTCACTTTGCTCGACGATAATTTTACCCTATGCCAAGAGAATACCCGCTCGATAAAATTCGAAACTTTGGAATTTTTGCGCACATTGACGCAGGAAAGACGACTGTCTCTGAACGTGTGCTTTTTTACACCGGACGTAAGCACAAGATTGGAGAAGTTCACGAAGGTGAAGCAACCATGGACTGGATGGAACAGGAGCGTGAACGTGGAATCACGATTACAGCTGCTGCAACAACTTGTTTTTGGAAGGATCACCAGATCAACCTCATTGATACACCAGGACACATTGACTTTACAGTTGAAGTAAAGCGTTCCATGCGTGTGCTTGATGGGGGAATTGCGGTCTTTGATGGTGTTGCAGGTGTAGAACCACAATCTGAAACAAATTGGCGCTACGCGGATGATTTTGCTGTTCCTCGTATCGTGTTCATCAATAAACTTGATCGCACAGGAGCAGATTTTTATAAGGATGTTGCTTCTGTTCATGATCGTTTGACTAAGAAGGCCTATCCACTTCAGCTTCCGATTGGAACAGAATCTAACTTTATTGGAGTGATTAACCTTCTTACCATGAAGGCTCACTACTATCGAGACGATCAAGGAAAAGACATCGAAATTTTAGATATTCCAGAAGAGTACAAGGAGAAAGCAGATGAGTATCGTGCAATCTTGCTTGAAGCCGTTTCTGAAAATGACGAAACGGTCATGGAGAAGTACCTTGCCGGAGAAGAACCAACGCTTGAAGAAGTAAAAGCGGTTATTCGACGAGCAACAATTGCAAATGAGTTCATTCCTATCCTGTGTGGATCAGCGCTCAAGAACAAAGGGGTGCAGCTTCTTTTGGATGCAGCGGTTGATTTTCTTCCAAGTCCACTTGATGTTCCAGAATTTAAAGGGGTCGATCCAGAGGATGAAGATGTGGTTGTGGTACGCCATAGCTCAGATGAAGAACCATTTTCTGCTCTCGCATTTAAGATCGCGGCAGATCCATTCGTTGGAAAACTCGCGTTCTTCCGTGTGTATTCAGGAAGTGTAAAAGCAGGATCTTACATCTTGAACTCTTCAACAGGAGGAAAAGAGCGTGTTGGTCGCATTGTGCGATTGCATGCAAACTCACGAGAAGATATTACAGAAGTTCACGCGGGTGAAATTGCTGCAATGGTGGGACTGAAAGAGACGTTTACGGGGCATACATTGTGTGATCCTGATCACCCAATTTTGCTTGAGTCCATTATCTTCCCGGAGCCTGTCATCTCGATTGCAATCGAGCCAAAGACAAAGCAAGATCAGGAAAAGATGGGTGTTGCGTTGAATAAACTTGCAGAAGAAGATCCAACATTCCGAGTGCGTACAGATGAAGAGACTAACCAGGTCATCATTTCTGGAATGGGAGAATTGCACTTGGATATTATTGTAGATCGCATGAAGCGTGAGTTCTCTGTGGAGTGTAATGTTGGTCAGCCACAGGTGTCTTATCGCGAAACCATCAAAGGAAATGCAGACGGAGAAGGAAAGTTCGTGCGCCAGAGTGGTGGACGTGGTCAGTATGGTCACGCGCTCATTCACTTGGAGAAATTGGAACCTGGTTCTGGAACGGAGTTTGAAGAAATTGTAAAAGGAGGAAGTGTTCCTCGTGAGTTCTTCAACCCAATCGAAAAAGGAATCCGTGAAGCTGCAGAGCGCGGGGTGCTCGCAGGATATCCGATTCTCGATGTCAAAGCCGTCTTGTATGATGGATCATTCCATGATGTAGACTCTTCAGAAGCCGCCTTTAAGATCGCAGGATCTATGGCGTTTCAAGACGCAGCAAAGAAAGCGGGAATCAATCTTCTCGAACCTGTGATGAAAGTTGAGGTTGTTACACCAGAAGACTTCATGGGAACAGTCGTTGGAGACTTGAATGCAAAGCGTGGTCAGATCCAAAGTATGGAAGACCGGTCAGGAGCAAAGGTGATCGAAGCGTTCGTTCCTCTCGCAGAAATGTTCGGCTATGCAACAAGTTTGCGTTCCATTACACAGGGTCGTGCAAGCTACTCTATGGAGTTTGTCCATTACGATGTCGTTCCTTCAAACGTCGCAAAAGAAATTATCGAAAAGCGAGGAGAAGGACCAGCTCGACGCACATAAAGTGATTGAATAAAAAAACCGGGTCTCAGACCCGGTTTTTGATTATGTATAATAAAACGTTTCCGTTTGCTTCGTCTGGCTCCCATCCAGGGATGTTAAATGCATGGGAAATGATGCGTGATCCAGGTGCGAGATCTCGCTCAAGGAGGCGTTTGATGCGTCCCATAGCGTAGGGGATTTGATACAGGAAGACGAGGTTCGTTTGAGAGAGATCTGCCTTCCACATAGACTCGTTTTTCACGATCGCAGAATTCTCTAATCCTGATTGTTTAATTTTCCAATTAGAGAACCGGACGAGTCCAGGATGAATTTCATATCCGATAGATTGTCTGGCTCCTGCACGTGCGGCCGCAATCACGAGTCTTCCATCTCCAGAACCAAGGTCTACAACGACATCATTTGAGGTAATCTGCGCGAGTGCGAGCATGCGCTTTAAGATCTCAGGGTGTGTGGGAACATAGGGGGCCCCTCCGGCAAATACGGGGATGAGCATTGATCCAAACCAATAGATTGCGAAGAGATTGAGGGTAATAACAAGCGACGCAACAAGGATAAGGAAGAATATGATAATATCCATACACTATGAAAAATGACATACCAAAGGCAGTTCTTAATTCCTATGATATAGGGAATATTCAGGATGTGAAAGTTGTGACTGACGGTCTTGTTCATAAGACCTATACAGTGAAGACGGCAACGGGGAACTACATTCTTCAAAAGCTTCATCCCGTTCTTGCGAGCAAAGCCATCGGACGTGACTTTTTGTTTGTCACACGATTTTTAACGCAAGAAGGATTTCCAACTCCGCAGGCAGTTTTGTCTAAAAAAGGGGATGTGGTAGTTAAGGTTGGAAATGATGCTTGGAGAATGCAAACCAAACTCAAAGGGAAAACGGTCCATGTGTTAAAAGATTTAAAGATGGCGCGTGCATGCGGAGAAATTTATGCACAGTTCCATAAGGTGATGGACGGATTTCCTTACAAGTTTACCTCTACAAAAATTTTGCATGAAACAGAAAAAGTCTATGCGACTTTTTTGAACGCAGTAAAAAAGGGAATGCCCGAAGAGGTAGCACAGGTGCAAGAAGAAATTGATTTTTTAACAACGATGCTTCCAACGTATTTTTTGCCAGGAGATGTCCCGATGCGTGTTATCCATGGAGATCCAAAAATTTCAAATATCCTCTTTGATTTGAACGGACAAGCAAAAGCGATCATTGATTTAGATACATGTAATCGTCGACCGCTTTTAGTTGAGCTCGGCGATGCATTTCGTTCTTGGTGCGGGGGAAGGGAAGATGATTTAGCTAATCGATTTAGTCTTCCGATTTTTCGTGCATCTTGGTTGGGATACAAGAAGGGTGCCACAGACATGATGACAAAACAGGAACTACAGTACGTTCCTCAATCCATCGGAACCATTACACTGGAACTTGCCTGTCGATTCATGACAGATTACTTTGAAGATAATTACTTTGGTTGGGATCCAGCTCGTTATGAGTCTCGTCGCGAACACAACCTCGCACGTGCTCGAGGACAGATCTCAGAGTTCATGGATTATCAAAAAAAGCTTCCAGCAATTAAGAAGATCGTCGGAGTAAAATAGTATGTCTGTTTTTGCACGCATGTGGCTAGGGGTCCTTGTCCTTGCGTGTTTTTGTTTGGGAATTGTGGTCATGATTTCTGAGCAGAATCCTTCTCGATTTGAGAACGAAACACATACATTTTCTTATAATCTCGCACCACCTTCTTTATATGAGTCAGCTGTTATGACCGCCCAAGATGTGGTTCGAACAAAGGCTCGATCGGGGATTGTCGCGCATCACCTTTTGGTTGCAGATAAGATTGCACAAACGTTTGCGTCTCTTGGAACAGGTCGTGAGAAGACCGTTGTGATTCTCTCACCAAACCATTTTGATCTTGGTCGTCAATCAATCCAGTTCACAGACGGCACCTGGGAAACCCCGTTTGGAGATGTGGAGGTGGATAGTGGGGTGTTAGAAGCCCTTGTTCAACAAGACGCAAGTCTTTCCTATGAACCTGAGACGTTCGAGCGAGAACATGGAATCTCTGCAATCGTTCCCTTTGTTAAACAGTTCTTTCCGCGTGCTCGAATCGTCCCAATCGTGATTCATGATACGGCGACACAGGAGGAAGTTGAGGTACTCGCTCAGGCGATACAAACGGTTGTTCCAAACGCAATCGTCGTTTCGTCTATCGATATGTCGCATAACCTCCCAGAGCATATGAGCGTCTTTCATGACGAGGTGACTCTGCGAACAATTGAAGCGGGGGAATGTTTGAACGCCTGTACGCTTGAGATTGATGCAAATGCTGTGCTAACTACGTTGTTTGAAATTAATCGTTTGCGCGAAACACAAGAGTGGAAGCTTCAATATCACGGATCTTCTCTTGCTATGGGGGCGACGAGTGATTGGCGGGAGAATACGAGTCATATTCTCGGAACGTTTCAAGCAGGGAAGTCTGTGAGTGGATCGTTTGTCGCGATGCAAGCTGTGGGGGATATCATGCTTGATCGTGGAGTCCGCTCTAAAATTGAGTCGCAGGGAGTTGGGTATCCTTGGGAGAATGTCGCAAGATATCTTCAAGGGTCTCAGCTTATGATTGCAAATCTTGAGGGGACAATCAGTGAGGACCTAAGTATCGCGACAGATGAACCACCATTTCGATTTACGTTTTCCCCGAAGTCTGTCGAAGTGATGAATACTTATGTGGATGTCGTGAGTCTTGCGAATAATCATTCTCGAGATCGAGATCGCATTGGAGAAGAAGAAACTCAGGAATGGCTTGATACGATTGGCACTGATTGGTTTGGAGGCTATGCGACGAGTGAGCCAGTATATCGGTTTAATCAAGTGAGCCTTATTGGTTACCATCAGTTTGGAACGAAGATCGAAGATCTGCTTCCAGTGATCGAACAGGAGAAAAACAAAAGTCAGTTTGTAATCGTGCTTCCCCATTGGGGACAGGAGTACATTTTTGAACCTCAAGAGGGTCAGAGAGATCTCGCAAGACAGATGGTTCAAGCCGGAGCAGACTTGATTATTGGTTCTCATCCCCACGTGACTCAGGGGATTGAACTAGTTGAGGGAGTTCCTGTGATGTATTCTCTTGGGAATTTTATCTTCGATCAAGTCGAGCCTGGTACAGACATGGGATTGAGTGTAGGTGTACTATTGTTCGAAGGTGAGGGGGTACTTTACCTGTCTCCTGTACAGACGAGTGGTGGACAACCGATACCCCTTTCAGATGATTCAGCACAAGAAATTTTTTCTCGAATGAGTAAGCTTTCATCGGCAGAGCTTATTCCTAACATTTTATTGGGAGTGATCCCATTTACGTATGATTGATCTTAATCCTGACGCAACAACAGCCTCCCCATCTCGGATATCGATGTGGGTACTCTTAATTATCTGTGTATCGGCGTTTGTTGGTGGGTTATTTACCATGCATATTTGGAATGTCGTGCGTGAGAGCATGAATACCCAAACCAGAACAGAAACGGATGTTTATGAGGAGGATACAAATATGGATGATGAAGTCATTCCATCTGGGGAGATTTCCAGTGTTTCAACAGAGAGTGAACTTGTGATTGATTGGATTGATCCATCTAAGCAACAACAAGTGACTGTTGATGCACGGGTGTCTGAGGTTTTGTGTCCTGATCTCTCAGAACCAGATTCAGAAAAATCTTGGAGCCAGTGTGGAAACCCTCCGCAGATTTCTCAGCTTCGTTTAGGAGTGGTTGTGGGTGGTGTCTATGATGGGCGGTTCTTAGAGATGGTGAGTGCCCGAATAGAGGGAATGGGATTTGCGAATAGTACGCTTTATCTTTTGATTGACTCAACAGAAGAAAATTTACCAGTGCTTCTTGATCAGGTTGCACAAAATTCAAACGAATCATTTCCTTCTACCTATCGCTATACAGCTTCTGAAATTGTTGCTTGGAGTGGAATGAGTCTTAATGAGGCATTTCCTGGATATACACTTGAAACAACAGCATTGATTCCTGATCTTGTAGCCAATGAGACGCTTACAGATATACATGGAAACAGATTTATTTTGTCTGGAGAATGGGTGCGTTATGATGCAGAGGTAGCTGTCTCAGTTATTGCTTCTCAAGAATCTATTCAACTTGAGGATGGGCGCAGTTTATTCCTGTATGAAGCGGGAGAGGGAGCGAGTACACAAGTTGGAAAGAATCAGTACTTTCTCGTTGGGAAAGATGGACGTTTAGCTTGGTACGATTTAGAAGTTGCTTTTTTGGACTATACGGAGCGTGCTGAGGGTTTTGATATTTCTCAAGGGATTCCTAACATTACCTGGAACGATGGAAGTGAAAATACACAAACCTATATGAAAGGAGCATTAGGTGGGTGTGGGTTTACGACAGCCACACATGTCGTCTCCAAGGAGATTATAAATACGCTTGAATTAGGGCAGTCAGGAACTGGTTTATATGATGCAAATGAGACTGTAAAGATCTATGAACCTGCGAACTACGAGATGAGTTACTTTGAAGATGCATTCAATGCAGTCACGTTCTCATCTGCAGACGAAGATCCAAAAACATACGAAGATTTTGTTCATCCCTACCTGTATTTTCAGGATGCATTTGATCGTTGGATAGAACTCGCAAGCATCGATATCGTTCCAGCAGTCGAATGTGGAAAGCCTGTTATTTACCTCTATCCAGAAGTACAGACAGATTTGAGTGTTTGGGTAAGTCCGCGTGGAGGGTTTTCCTACACAGAACCTGAGTATGGAAATGGGTGGAATGTCACGGCGTTTCCTGATGGACGAATCATAAATCGATCTGACGCAAAGCAGTATCCGTATCTGTTCTGGGAGGGACGAGGTGGGTTTTATCCATCCGTTCAAACGTATTGGATTGTCGAGCAATCTGACGTTGAAGTTTTTCTCGAAAACATATTAGCAAGAATGAATTTAAATCAATCCGAGATTGAGGATTTTGTCGAATTTTGGTTACCACGTATGCAAACAGCGGTCTATTATAAGATTGGGTTTAATGGGACTGCCGTCATGAATGAGCTCGCTCCATTAAATTTCAGTGTTAAACCAGATCACATCTTCCGTGTGTTAATGGATTATGAAGGGTTAGAAACCTGGGAAGCATCAAAACCTCCAAAAAATCTACCCTATGCAAATCGAGATGGTTTCGAGGTTATAGAGTGGGGAGGAGTTCTGCGTTAAAAACAAAAACACTCGGGCTAGCCCCGAGTGTTTTTTTATTTGAGATTACGAAGTTCTGTTTCAGGCGTAACAATGTTATTTCTTCCTGTTCATCTACTCTGTCCTGTGCAT
>JABMNY010000004.1 GCA_013204385.1 Candidatus Uhrbacteria bacterium | reverse complement strand
GGTTCAAGAGTCCCTTGATACCAAGATTGAAACATCTTGTGAATTTTTAGTATTTCATTTTCGATACTTTTCATATGCCGCCTAAAATTGTTTCCCCGCGATCCATTTAAGGGCGTCTTCTCGGCGCATGAGGGTTCCGTCTAGTTGAAGGTCGCGGACCTCATCGAGTAATAGACGGACTTCTGGGCCAGGGGAGATTCCAGTTGAAAGGATGTCTTGTCCTGAAATAAGTGGAGCGATAGATTCATCATGGTCGACGATCCAACGATCTTCTATTTCTTGACGGCGCTTCTTTGCCGATTGTGCGATTTCCTTTTTTCCAAGAAGCTCTAGCGTCCGCATAAGAAGAAGACCTTTTCCATTCATGAACCGCTTTTCAAAAACGGATGCGCGCATTTCCCGGATTTGAGCTTGCGAATTCAATTCTTTGGACATTGAGACGAGCCAGAGAATCTGTTCCTGTTCAGTACGCAAGGATGATCCTCGAGGAAGGGTGTTGAGGCCTGTGAATGAAAGGGTTTCAACAATGACTTCTTTTGTGCAAGCTCGGAGGATAATCGCAAGAACAAGTGTCAGCTCATTTGGTTTTATGTGTGCAAGCGGGGCGAGATAATCTTGGTCTTTAGAAATAAGCGCATGTACTTCTGGAAAAAGCATTTCGATAACGCGATGATTCACAAACGCGTGAAGTGCCTCAACAGGATTTCTTGAGAGCGCTTTGGCAAGCTCGATTCCGACGACTTCTCTTGGCACAACGTATTCAATTTTGTCATCAATTTCACGCAGGATGTTGAGTCGTTCAATCTGAGACTTCAGTGCGAGATTGGTATCTGGTTCAATATCGAATCCAAGTTCTGAAGCGAAACGAATGCCTCGAAGGATACGCGTGAGGTCTTCTGTGAAGCGTTCTTCTGGTTTTCCAACAGCGCGAAGGACCTTCTGTGTGAGATCAATCTGTCCGTTAAATGGGTCAATAAGGAGGTGAGTCCGCAGATCAAGAGCGATCGCATTGATGGTGAAGTCGCGCCTTGCTAGATCTGTCTCAATGGGAATCGTTGGATCTGACTGGATGTCAAAATCTCGATACCCACCAAGGGATCCTTTTGAAACTGCTTCAGTTCGAGGAAGTGCAATGTCGATGAATGCAATGTCTTTTGAAGTGAATCCGGTCGGCATGAATTTATACACGCCAAAATGCTGACCCACCAGATGCAGTTCACCATGCGCGGTAAACCAACGCTCGAGATCTGAAACTGGAAGTCCTGTAACAACAAAATCATAGTCCCGCTCTTGCATGGGTCGAGATAAAAGCGCATCACGAATAGCGCCCCCCACAAGATAGAGATTGGCTGTTTTGTGTGCGAGTAGAAAATCATCAATGAACGAGAGTGCAGGGTGTGATGATTGAAGTTGTGTGACGCGAGCTTCCTCCAATTTCATATGAACCTATTGTAACAGAGTCTCATGAAAGACGGCGAGTGTTTTTTGACACATCTGTTCCACGGAAAAGTGCTCTTCGACAGAGTGTTGGGCGGTTTTTCCCATCTGTGTACGCAGATGGGGGTCTTCAATAAGTTGTGCGAGAGTGTTTGTAAGTTGGTGTGCTTCCCTATTTTTAACAAGAGTACCACCACCGTACTCAAGCGCTTCAGGGATGCCTCCAACGTTTGAGGCGATGACAGGAACACCCGCACTCATGGCCTCTAAGAGGGCATACGGAAATCCTTCCCAGTTTGAGAGGAGCACAAAGAGATCTGCTTGAATGCGAAGTCGTTCAAGAACCTCAGTCTGCGTGAGCGTCCCCGTGAGTGTGATGAACTCATTGAGTTGCAGTTCTTCGATCGTGGTTTGTAGATGTTGTCGGTCGGGACCATCTCCTATAACGGTGATCCGTGCACGCTTTCGGATATCAGGATCGAGTCGAGAAAAAGCGGTGATAAGAAGCATTGGATTTTTAGGAGAGGCTAATCGACCGACGAAAAAGATATGTATGTAGGGCGTTAACTGCTTTGTCTGAGGTGTTTGGACTTCGACACCATTGTGAATCATCGTGAGCTTCAGTGCTGAGGCGATGCGATGTTGTTGAGCAAGCGCAAGATCATTTTGCGAGACACAGATAATCTTAGAGGAAAACCGTCCGGCGAAACGTTCGAGTAGAGGCAGAACGAGTCGTCTGAGTCGTGGAGCACCTTGCGTGAATCCCCACCCATGCGCAGTAAAAATGGTTGGGATTGTATTACGGATCGTGAATCTTCCAATTAGTCCTGCGATTGTGCTGTGGCACGCAACAATATCAGGCTGAAACGTTTTGAGTGTCTGTGAAAGGGTTTGTGATGCACACCAGAGCCGGAAAGGATTCGCGGAGTTCGCAAGGAATGGATTTGCGCAGAAGGATGCTCCTATTCGTTGTGACTCCTGTTCGAGCCATCCTCCTGGTGCGCTCATGATCATGACGGTATCTCCACGTTGGACAAAAAATTTCGTCAATTGGGCGACGTGTGTTTGAGCGCCTCCTTGTTCAGATTTTGTGATGAAGAAAAGAATGCGCATATTATAAACTCTCTAAAAAAGCATCAACAGATTCTGTGCTGCTCGGGTCAAGTTGTTTGAGGGAGTTGGCTGTGGCAATGGCTTCATCAATCTGTCCGTTGAGTGCATAACTTGCGGCAAGATTTGCGAGGAGGGAGTAGGTGCTTGGTTGGAGTTCAATGAGAGAGAGGTATGTCTGGATCAATGTTGGATAGTCTTGGTGTTCTGAGGCGATCGTGGCTGTTTGTAGGAGCATTTGAAAAAGCGTGGATGATGCTTCATTTCGTCTTGGAGCAAGTCGTATGGCTTCTTGTGCTGAGCGGATCCCTTGATCACTGACCATTTCGCCTTCAAGTCTCGCCTGAATGTAATAGAGCCATGCAAGATCATTCCATGCCTGTTGTCTAAGTGGATGACGGTTGAGACTGAAGAGGTATAGATCGATTGCTTCGTCAATAAGATCTGTCTCCTCTTCCTCTGCCATTTCTGTTGCGAGGGTAAAAGCCGTTTTGGAAATACGAAGATCATCAATAACAACAGATTGGTGTGGGATGAGCTGTTTTCCTGCGAGGACAACTTCTGTGCGTAAGGGAATGACGAGGAACAGGATTCCTATGAGTGCAAAAATCCCTCCAATGGTTCCTGCGATGGGAGAAGGTGATCGATGTTTTTGTCTGGAAGTTGATGGGATTGGTGCACAGGCCCAGGCAATAATAAAGAGAAAAAGGATGAAGTCACTGATTCCATCGAAGAAAAAGAGTCCTTGAACAAGGTAGGCGATGAGCCCTGCAAGAATGGCGAGAGAAGCTGGGTCTGTTTTGTGTTGCCAGAGAGATCGAATGAGAAAAAAGAGGAATAGAAGCCAGGCGAACATTCCCACAATTCCCGTCGTAGAAAGACGTTCGAAGAATGTGCTATGGGGTTTGTCAGGCCAGGCATTTGTAAGAGCATAGAGATCTTGGGTGAACGCAGAATCTGCGATCACATAAAAATTTCCGGGCCCGACACCAAAAAATGGATGTTCCTTCCATCCTTCTATTGCCATGTTCCAGTACACAAGTCGTGTTTGAATATTTGTGTCTTGAGTGAGAGTGAATCGTTGTAACAACGTGTTGGAATTTATGCTCGCAAACAACAGAAAGATTCCAAGGAGTGTAAATGGAATTCCAATAAGGATTCGTTTAGAAAAATTGTTCCTGAGATGAAAAGTGAATCCACCCCAAACAAGGGCACCAATAGCGACTCCAAGGAGAGCTCCGCGTGTTCCCGTCAACAAGACCGCAATCAACATAATGAGTGCAAGAATCCAAAACAATGGTCGAATGGTTTTTTTGACGTTCGAGCTATAAGCCATGGAAAGAAATGCGGGAAGGATGAGAAAACCTGCAAGATAGTTTGGGCTCCCAAGGAGACTCGCGACGCGTCCCTCGAACCCAACGAACGTTGGCCAGAGCCATCCTTCACCAAGCGCATACATCGATATGACTGAGGCCATGGCAATGATCAAAAGACTGATTCGTGTTTTCCAACGTGCATCTCGCGCAAATAATTCGAAGAGATAGAGAACAAGGAGAAATCCATGGAGGTATACAATAACGCTCACAGGACGATCAATCGTTCCAAATAAACTGTTCAGAAGATCTACTCCCGTAAAGGAAGAAAGGATCATGATCAGTGTGAGAATGGCGAGCGCGCCAATGACCGGGTGGCGAAAAACCTCAAGCGGATGTTCTCTGTGTGACAAAAGTACGAGATAAAAAGGAAAGGCGATTTCAATGAAAAATAAAAAGCTGAGCAGAGTCAGACTTGAGAATGGAGCATAAAATGTCGGCCAGAACAGAATTGGACTCACGATCGTAAACAAGACGCAGATACCCAGTACGCGAGTGAAGTACTTATCCAAGAGTTGGGTGTTCATACTGGTGCTGCTTAAACAAATGAATGCGAACCCATCTTACAACAGAAAGGGGAAGAATGGAGGCAATGAGAGGTTTAAAGATATAGATAAAATACCACATTGGATAGTCTCCACGCTTTAAAGCTGCTCGTCGTGCTCGAACGGCGTGCCGAAGCTGGCTTCGCTCGCTTGCATAAGAAATCATGTCTTTTGTGAGTCGCTTTTGCGTGAGCACCTCAGGAAGATTCGCGAAGCGGTGTGAACTCGAAAGCCTGAGCCAGAGGTCGTAGTCTTGTGCTTTCTTGTAAGTCTCATCATAACCACCAACGTGATCGAGTACACGCTTGCGCATCATGATTGAGCTATGAAGGAAGGGGTTGAATCGTGGAAGGGTGCGATGAAGTTCATCTGAATCTGTAATCGTGGAAGGGTGGTCAATAACAGATCCACTTTCATCGATCCATATGTAGGCTGTGCCAAGAACATCGATGTCTGAATGTGTATTCAAGAACTCGAGTTGTTTGGTGAAACGGTTGGGGAGAGCAATATCATCCGCGTCCAATCGAGCAATATATTTTCCTTGTGCGTGGGCGAGAGCGATGTTTAGAGATTTAGTGAGACCGAGATTTGTAGAATTGGTGAGAATACGAATGCGTGAGTCTTCTTGGGCGAGTTCCTTAATAATAAGACTCGTTGAATCAGAAGAGGCATCATCTACAAGAAGAAGTTCGAGGTCTTGTTCGTTTTGAGCAAGCACACTTAAGACTGCGTCACGGAGAAACCGTTCGCCATTATAGACGGACATGATGACGCTGATTTTCATAGTGCGAGAGAGAGTTATCAGCTTTTTATTTCGTGGAAGTTTGGAAAGGTGTCTGTCTGAAGAAGTTCTTTCATCATACTAAGTCCCCAAACAAACAAGACAGTCCCATGAATATCAGGTTCATTGAGACCTTTGGTTATTTTTGCTGCGTAATAACGATTGTTTGCATGATGTTTGTGAAACGAGAATCCTCCTTGTTTTGGAAAATAGTAGTCGCTCCATTGATCGAGTGCGTTCATGCAAAAGGTTTGAATGTCATCTTGGCGGTAGTCGTGATGAAGTAATTGGTCACTATGGCGAAGAACAAGAATCTGATTGATCTGATCGCACGCATCGTTGTTTTTGTTTGCTTCTTCAGCTAAACAGAGATCAATAAGCCGATCAGGCAGATCGAACGGGAGATCATCGACAATCAGTCCAGAAATGACTTTCATGGCACCATTTACTTTTTGGCGATGGGAAGGTTTCCCTGTGTACCAAGCACCATCTTCGTTTTGTAGGGAAGCAATAAATGTAGTAGCAGTGGATCGTGCTTCTAAATACTGTTCCTCAGTAAGGGTATTTGCTTTTCGAAAGAGTGAGAGAAAAAAGAGGAGATGACTGAAATGACTTCCAGCTCCCCATGGATGAGTCCAATCAAGCCGAGAGAGAAACGTAAGGATTTCTTTGGGGTTGGTTGGAATGTCTGCATCGATGATTTTTGGGAGAACATCGTGCAACAAGAGAGCAGAGTAGGCCTGTCTGGTTTCTGCTCGAATGTACTCTTGGTTTCCAAGAGTAGAGAGTTGTCGATGTTTGATACTTGAAAGGATATTACGAAGAAGACGTTTACGGCACACAGAAGGATCAGTAAAAGAACCATCTGGGCGTTGAAAGGAAAGAACCCGGTCTGCGATTGGTTTAATGATCGCTTCATCCTTCTCGCCAATCATGGCATAAAGCTTTAGAGCAAAAATACTCCCCGCAAGGTTTGAGTTGTTAGGATTTGCAAAAAGATCTCCAGAAACAGAATAACGAAAATATCCAGGAATTTTTGAGTCCTGTTGGTTTGAAAGAAAACGCTTTACTTCATTTAATAATTCTTGAGACCAAGGCATTTCTGATATGTCTTTTTGAATCATAGTAAACCTGTTGTCATATTATTTTATTCACTCGAACGTGTTCTCGGAATTTGGCGAGTACCTGACTTATCCAAGGTAGCTTGAGTTTTATAAGAACCTTTGCTGGCAGACTATTGGCGATGTATTTATAGACAAATGCATCTTTATCATGCTGTGCTTTGTATTGTGAGATACATTGTGCAACTTGTATTGGGTCATCCGACAGAGTGACATTTTCAGGCTCAGACTTTTGGGCGAGGATACAAATTCCACGTGGGACAGATCCAGAATGGATTGTTTTAAATCCGTTGCGAGCCAAAAGTCGTTGAAGCGATTGCTGTGAGAATGTATATAGGTGTGGGGCCGCAAAATAAGATGTATATAAAGCACTCTTTGGTCTGAAGATATCAGGCACTTCAATATAGAGGTGGCCGTTTGGTTTTAGTACACTATAAATGTCTTGGAGAATTTTTTCAGGATATTCTAAATGCTCACGTCTATGAAGGAGTGATACAAAAGAAAAATGTTCTGGGGGAAATGTTCCAGTCTGAAATAGTGTGTTGTGAATTTGTTCAAGATTGTATGTATCTTTGGCGATCTCACACATGTTCTTTGAAGCTTCAACAGCATGGCAATTCCAACCTTGCTTTTGAAATAGTGAAAGAAAAGCTCCAGTGTTAGATCCAATATCCAAAATATTAGGGTTCTCGTTTATCTGATCAATAGGAAATACACTCTTTATCCAATCAAATGAGTGTTGTGCATACTCTTCCTTCTTCTTTCTGTATCCTTCAGAGATAGTTTGACCTTTATTGTCATAATAATCAGTTGAGTAGAGGGCTTCTAATTCGTCAGTATCAAGAGTTGGATTTTGGTATACAAACCCACAGTCATTGCAGGTGACATAAGATGTTTGAGTTGTTCCAATTTTTTTTACAAATGGATCTTGAGTATTGGTGAGGATAGGTGTGTTTGATGCGGAGTCACACACGAGACAATGAACAAATTTCATAGAGAAGTTTTTTTTGCAATTACGTAAAGGTTGTCACCGAGGTGTGTCCAGTCTAAAACCCGTACGATCGGTATAAAAGCTAGATTGAGCCAGCGACACGATCGTACAGAACCTTGTTTGATGGGGAGGTCAATGGCGTCACGCAGAATGTATTCAATCGATCCAGTCCATCCCTTTGTACTTGATGCAGTATAGATGAGATGTGGTTCCCATCCAGTTTGTTTTAGTAGATTGGTGAGAGTCTTTTTTGATGGAAATAGATTATGTCGTGGAGCATCAAGATTGAACCAATATGAACGAAAAAGTTGAGCAGCCACACTCTGAATGTTAGGGAAGTTCATGACGAGTATACCATTCTCTTTTGTTGCGTTGTAGATTTCTTTAAGCGTCGTGTCTGGATCTTCGAGGTGTTCGAAAACTTGGTTAAGTACGACTGCGTCAAACGTTGGTTGTTCCCAATGGTCTGCAATATTAATCCCTTGTTTAATGTGCAGATCAAATTTGTAACCGTTTTTAACCATAGCGGTGGACGGTTCAAGTCCACTCGTTTTCCATCCGAGAGATTTAAGCAAGAATAAAAATGATCCTGCTCCACAACCTACATCAAGAATTCTGTGGCCACAACCATATGCTTTGAGAGGGGTATGTCGAAATAAACGCGTCTTTGATAGACAAAATAACCATACTTTATTGATGACAGATATACGTCTAGGTAATCCCATTGGCACGTCTAGAATGTACTGCCAAATTTGTGTCCGCCATAAGGCAGCGACTGAAGCTTTTGATGAAATGGTTTGGTTGTAGATCGGAGATTGATGCGAGATGTATGCTGAATCATAGAACTCCGCATAGTGTTTGTTTGTAGTAAGTGGGTGTAGATAAACAAGCTTACATTTCTGGCAAGTGTAGTAGGCATGATTGCTTAGAGAAACGTTTCTAAGCCGATCATGACAACGTGTCCAGAGACTGGCTTGTGTGTGGTCACAGGAGGGGCATGTCATATTTGAAGAAGAATTCGAGTGATGTTTGCGGTCGCATGTTGAGGAAAGGAGGTATACTCTCGCAAGAAATCAGTTCGACCAGAATGAAGCTTGGTTTGAGTATTGGGTTGTGCTGTACTTATTAGTGCGTGGAGAAGTTCATCTTGGGTGTGAGCAGGAAGAGCGACGGAGTTGATGACAGCTTCCATGTCAGGCACCTGATCAATGTTTAGCAGGATGAGTAGTTTCTTCCTGAGGAGTGCTTCTATGTGAAGGGTAGAAGAGGAGGTTATTAGCACATCGCTGAGTTCGACGAGTTCTTCAATCTCTGCTTTTGCAGAGCGAATAAAAACATCTTGTCCCAGTTTTAGTTTCTGATCTAGTACGAGTTCTTTATAGAAATCCTCTGTTGTATATAGGCTTTTTGCTGGGTGGGGAGTAATAAGGAGCTTGCGGTGATCTCCAGTTCCAAGTAAATCTTTGAAGGCCTTTAAGGTCATTGTACAGAGTTCAGTATTTTTAGCTCTATCAAAGTTTTGTCCTGAAAAGACAATAAACTTCTTATCTGGAAGTCTGAATTTGGTCAGTGTCTGTGTGCGTACAAATTGTTTTTGTGTATGAACGGATGGGTCAATAGCTGGGGAACCAGTGACAAATATACGCTGTTCTTCAACGCCATGATTCAAGAAATAATCTTTTGCCATTTCCCCCCACACGCACATATGTGATGCGATAGAAGGTGTGTTTACCATTTGGTTCTTAATGGTGTTGTCAGTGATTCCGTGTTGAATAAGAACTGTGGGAACATTCTTTTGTTGTGCCACACTAAATACAAGGCGTTCGTATGGATGCATTTCAGTTGCTGATATAACAATCACATCTTTATCAAGACGATCGTCTAGCGCGGAGTGGATGCTGGCAAGTTTTGGTGCGTGGTAGATAAGTTGGCGAAGAGCGTTGAGTCTATTTGAGTTGGGTGGAGTTCTTAGTTGTTTGCACATCGCATGAGCAAACATAAACATAAGTTTCATGGTCGTGTGTATTGAAAGGCTTGCCTTGCCTAAATTTTGACAGAGGAGTTTTGGATACTGAGCTTTAAGAGTTTTGAGCTGGGTTTCATCAAAGGTCCAAATCTGTACAGACTCACCTTTTTTTGTGAGTGACTGAATGATTGGATCAAGTGTTTTTGCTATGGCTCCATGAGTGGTGTGCTTTGCGATTAGGAAAACAAAACGAGATCCTTTTTCTAGTTGATGTGATGTAGTATTTTGAAGTCTAATTTGAAACAATAACTTTATAGATTCATAAATAGTTCGCATGACTATATTCAACACACCGAGAGGAATCGATGTATTTGTTAGTTCAGGAGATAAAAAAATAGGCAACCGAAGAAGGCTGCCATAGGAAATACCTTTTTGTTTTGTAAAATCTTTGTCTTCTGTAAGAAACCAACTATCGGCGAATACACGACGTTCTTCGTCATAGTCTTTTCTTTCAGTCGCATTGAATAGTAGAGGCTGTTGGATCATATACTAGGAGTTACATAACGATCGTTCCACTCATCCAAAATGAGTTCAGCAAGACGGAGTTCATCTTTGGTGTGAATATCGATAGTCATATTTAAATCATCGAATTCATGGATGTGTACATTAGGTCCCAAACGTTGACCTTCGGCCATAAATTCTGCTTTTGTGCATGTGATGAGTCCACTGTAACAGATGTAGATTTTGTCCTTCTTGAGTTGTCGTACTGTGAATCCGCTATCCAAACGTGTAAGGACACCATCGGATTCTCTCCACACAGATTTATGTTCTTTTACTCCACTAATGACGGAGTCATATGCTCCTTCGAGCATGGCTTCAAGTGCCTCATCTAGGAAGGAGAGAGGGCGCACAGGGCGGGTAGGATCTACAAAACAGATATGAGAAATAGATGGATCTTCTTTTAGAAGCCATTGAGTCATGTGTGCAAACGTATCTTCTAGGCGGGTGTGATCTTGAACAAGATGATCTGGTAAAAGATAGGGAACTTCTGCTCCATAGTGTAGTGCGATGTCTGCGATTGTTTGATCGTCTGTAGCAACAATGACTCTGCTGATGTGCTTTGAATGCAATGCTGCTGTAATGGCATATGCGATCAACGGGTGATTATTGATTGGTTGAATGTTCTTTTTTGTTAACCCTTTTGATCCTCCACGAGCAGGGATAATAGCAACAATCGTTGGTGTAGTCATAGTGTTTTGTGGTCAAAAAAAGGTATTTTACAATTTCTAAATCCATCTCATCTTGAATATCCAGGAGTGCAAAGTCGTGATCAACTGGGAGAACGGCGATGGAATTACCTAGACGACGTCCTTCTAAAATGAAGGTGCTTTTCGTTATACATCCTATACCTGTATAGCCAATCCAGAGTGGGTCTTTTTTTGCTCGTTTAATAAATCCATGATCTTGTTGGATGAATCGATTGTTCTCTATTGACCAACATGCACGGTATTCTCTTTTGGCGACAAAAACGGAATCTACTGGTTCACTGTGTATTTTTTGAATAAGTTTTGTCAGGAGTTCAGCCCGTCGCATGACGTGAGTCGCTTTCAAATAGAGGACGTGTGATGGATTTATGCCATATTCTTTTTGTGCCGTCTCAAGAGTTGTTTTGAGAACGTCTTCAAGTGAGGCGGATGGACCATCAAAGTCAGGGGTGACATAAGAAAATGTCCAAAATCCACGAACGCGTGCTTCTTTGAGAACAACTTCATTTCGACTTGCGACAATAATATTTTCAATTCCTTCTGTGTGTTGTATCTCATCAAAAACGTATGAAAGAAAAGGAATAGGGGAACCATTTGGTGTTTGAAGGAGGTGTTGTGCATCTGTATCCGAGATTGGGAGAATCGTCAGAATATCTATAGCCTTTTGGTCTTCAGATACATGTTTAGGGGTTTGACTTGATAGTGTAGATTCATCAAGTTGTTCTAAAATTTTAACGGTAGTTTCACACCGTTGTGTGTTTCCGTGCTGATGGATGCCATGATGATGATAGACGCGCGCCTCTGGCTCGTAAGCAATCGCATAACCATCCTCTTGTTGGACTTTCGCCCAGAGTCGATCTTCGATGTTTGATGCAGTTTCATCAAATGGATGTGCCTCCCATCGAGATCTTTGAATGATGGAGTTTGCATTGTGGAAAAATGAGTCCTTGTACTGGATGCGCTGTTCTGGACCGAACGTAATGATGAGGTCACGCTTATCAAATGGAGAGGAGTCAGGTAGTGGGAGTTGACGTCCATAAACTCCCGCAAGACGTTCGTTATCCATTATCGCGTTCACAAGACGTTCGAGCCATACGTCATCGGCTGGAACTGCATGTGCAGAAAGGATCACAAGAAGCTCTCCTGTGGAGGCTCGAATCCCCGTGTTTATAGCACAGCCTGGATAATAGGTATCAAGAGGGTATGGAATAATTGTGCAGGAGAATGAGGTAGCAATTTCGACCGTCTTGTCATCGGAATTATTATCAACAACAATCACTTCATTCGGCTGATATGTCTGTTTTTTCAACGCACTCAGGGTTTTTCCAATCCAAGCTTCTTCATTTTTTGCGCGGATGATAACAGAGACACGAGGTTTGTTCATAGTGTTCTTCCAAAGAGTTTGCTCAGGCCAGAGAGTTCAGTAGTGAGTTGCTTAAAGTCTTCATAGTCTAGTGCTTGAAGTGGATCAACCCAAGCTTGTGTGGGTGTTGGGTGAACATCGATCAAGAGACCATCAGCTCCAGCGCTTATCGCAGCTCGTGACATTGCGGTGACGTACGAACGTTTAAATGTTGAATGACTTGGGTCTGCAATAACTGGAATCGTTGGAGCGTATTCATTTAGTGCGACAATTGCTTGAATATCTAAAACCGCTCGTGAAACGGTGTTGTGTGTATGTGGAACAGCGACACCTCGTTCACAGATTACGATATTGTTTTTCCCTCGAGCTTTGAAATGTTCAACAACACCTAATAGGCTACGAATAGACTCACCGTAATGACGTTTTAGTAGAATCGGTTTTTTGCTTTCGGCTAAGCGGTAAAGCAAATCCATGTTGAACATGTGACGATATCCAATTTGAAACATATCAACATAGGGTTCCATCATATCTACCGCTTGTGAAAATGTCACTTCAGAGACGATTGGGAGATCAAACGTTTTTCCTGCTTCCGCAAAATACTTATAACGTGGTTCCGCACGCGTAAGCATTTCATCAACTGAGAGAATATACGTACGAGGGAGATTTTCTCCATCTGAATCTGCATCGCTGAGCAGTAGTGGATCACCGTATGGGAAGGTGAGTGGTTTAAAGACTCCCCCTCGAAGAATAGTTGCTCCAGCTTTTTTCACAGCTTCAGCAATGGAGAAAATTTGTTGCTTACTTTCAATTGTACAAGGGCCTGCCATTACAACAACGGCATCACCGCCTATTTCTACATTACCAACCGTTACAGGTTGCTTTGGTCCCTGGGCACAGGATAAAGGTAGGTTGTTTTCAATGTCGCTTGGGCTGATGTCTTTCATATTTTTATCTAAACTGATTTCATTACAGTAACAACACGTTCTCTATTTATTGATAGTCCTATGCCTCCTAATGCTCGCTCAAATGCGATTACAGCTTGCTCGAGATTCATTTCTCTTCCGTTAAGTGTTTGAGCACCTTGCTGAATTGCTTGGGTGAGTAGACGGGATTGTTCAGGTTGATAAACGATGTCAAAAACGAAGTTGGAAGGTGAAATGGCATTTATAGCAGACTCTTGTAATGGAGAAGAATCTTGTGACCCATTTGCTTCAAAACCAACTGAGGTTGTATGAACAATGATGTCAGCGTCTTTGATTGCTTGTGCGTCAACAGGCCAAGGAATGACATCGATAGGACATGCGTCTTGGTGGATTGATTGGAAAGCGACAGCAGAATCAAATGTTCGATTTGAAACGGTTAGTTTTCCTTCCGGGCCAATCGCTTGTGCGAGGTATGCACCAACTGCTTTTCCAGCACCACCCAACCCAAGTAAGAGCACCCGCTTCCCATTAGTGGATCCTGCATGACGCTCTAGACTTATGAGTGATCCTGCTCCATCTGTATTTGTGCCAATGAGATCAGTACCTTTTCTATAAAGAGCGTTGACCGCTCCAATGCGTCTTGCAGGTTCTTCTACGCTGTCCAGAAAAGGAAGAATTGCTTCTTTGTGAGGTGTTGTGACAGCACCTCCAATGAACGATGAATCAGTTTTTAGACTTTCAACAATTTTACCGAGGTTATGTGCATCGACATCAAATGGATGCATCCGCGCCTGAATGTTCAAAGCTTTAAATGCAGAGTTCCATAAAAGTGGGCTACGAGCACCTTTGGAAGGGGATGCACCTAATATGACGGCATAATGTTGAGTTTCATTGATACGAGGTGTTTCATCATTCGAAAGAAGATGGAGAAATGTAGGCATAGCTAAGAATTGTGAGGTTTTCCAAGACGAGATGATATTTCTGATGTTCCCACACGAACCCATGTTCCAATTTCAGCGCTTTTATAGAGAGCATGAATGATTTCTACGCTCGCAAGAGCATCACTCGCTGAGACTGGCGCATCCAAACGGCCAGCGTTTAAACGGTCAAAAATTTCTTGAAGAATAGGACCATGCGAAAGTCCATATCCATTAGGAACTACTTCTGAATAGGTGCTTGGAGTCGATTCATCTTCAGGAATTGGATTGGCAAATTTCCAATGAGTAATTGTGTTGAGTGCAATACCACCAACTTCTGCGAGCCCCTCTGATCCTACAACAGAGATTGATGCTTCTTGATCTTCTGGTCGTGCGGCAGTGGTTGCGGTGATAGTTCCGACAGCACCGTTTTTGAATCGAACGAGCCCAACTGTAGTGTCTTCTGCTTCCAGAGAATTTATAGCGTTTGTTTGGGCAGATACAACGGACTCAATAGGACCACAAATCCACTGGAGAGCATCAATGTGATGAATCGCTTGTTGACTGATAACGCCACCATCCATCTCCCATGTTCCATGCCAACCATCATTATAATATTCTTGCTCACGACACCAAATTAGGCGAATACTCCCCATAACAAGTTTGCCGAATCGGCCGTCATCCATCGTTTGTTTCAGTTGTTGCATGGCCGGGTTCCAACGGTTCTGTTTGATGACGGCGTACATGCGCTTTTGTTGTTTTGAGAGTTCAATGTTCTCATAGACTTCATTTGGGATGAGTCCAACAGGCTTTTCTACAATGACATGTTTTCCAGCCAGTAGAGCCTGGCGAGCGTGCTGTGTGTGTTTCCCAGATTCTGTAAGAATAAGAACAACATCAACGTCTGGATGAGCTAATACAGTCTTGATATCTGAGACGGCTGTACCTCCAGTTTTTTGTGCAATCTGTTGAGCACGTTCTATGTCTAGATCACAGGTAAATAAAACAGAGGCGCCAGTGAGCCCCTTTTGAAAAAACTGTGCAATATGGTTGGCGACTCTCCCACATCCAATAATGGCAATACGCTGCATATTTGTAGATAAACCAATGATTAGCAATCATATAGTGGCATATGCATGGATGGGGGTCAATTGCTCGATTATCTCACCATTTCAATCAGATGGAGTGCATTTTTGAGAAGTATGAATTGGGATTTTGACGAAGTTGTTCAGGAGAACCAACCTCGAGGATTCTTCCTTCGGCGATAGCGATGATTTTGTCTGCTCCAGTTATTGTAGAAAGGCGGTGGGCTACCATGATGATCGTTACTGTTCCCTTAAGATGATTAAGGCAATCTTGAATACGCTCTTCAGATTCATTATCTAAGGCGCTGGTAGCTTCATCAAGAATTAGAATTTCAGGTCTTCGAGCAAGGGCGCGTGCGAGGATAATGCGCTGACGTTGGCCCATAGATAGGTTCACACCATGCTCTCCAACAGGAGTATCTAGTCCTTGAGGAAGTTTGTTTGTAAATTCATTGACATAGGCCATTTTTGCAGCCTGTTCGATTGCTGTCACATCTACACTATCGTCAAAAAAACGAATATTTTCTGCAATCGTGTCATTTAGTAGGAACATCTCTTGCGGGACATAACCGACACGCTTACGCCAAACAGCAAGATCAACTTCATTAATGGGAGTTCCATCAATGGTAATCGTTCCCGTTGTAGGTTGTATGAATCGCAGTAGAATATCAACGAGTGTTGTCTTTCCTGATCCAGATGGACCGATGATTCCGATAATTTCTCCCTGTTGAACCTGAAAGGATAAAGTGGAAAGTATAGGTTGAACATCTTGATAAGAGAATCCTACATTTTTAAACTCAAAAAATTTTTCAAATTTAAATGGGCGCGTCCCTTGGATGGACTCTTCTGCATCCTGTGCCTTTTTTAAGTATTCAAGACTTTGCTCTAGGTTTGGAATGTATTCGCTGATGCGCTGGATTTTTCCTTGGGTTGCTTCGATGTATTTGAAGATGCGATGAATGAGATAAATACTTACTGCAAATACACTGAAGGTGAAATTGGGTTGACGGTATACGACTGAAAAAACAATCAGAATGAAAATAATAATGACAGGTTGAGCCACAATAGAACCAAGACTCGAATAGATATAGAGTTTAATTCGAGCTTGCTTTAGGTCTTCAAATAATAACTCACAACGTTTAAGGATATGAGAGGGCAGTGCACGCGC
This sequence comes from Candidatus Uhrbacteria bacterium, assembly GCA_013204385.1. Classification (GTDB taxonomy): domain Bacteria; phylum Patescibacteriota; class Patescibacteriia; order UBA9934; family GWF2-40-263; genus UBA12478. The sequence goes on along the minus strand of JABMNY010000004.1, from coordinate 5,670 downwards.
TTTGATCGATTTGATACCAATAAGAGCTTCTCCAATAAAGTGAGCGACTCGCTTGTTGTCTTGGGTAAAAGTACGTGAGACATGCGAGGTTTTACGAAATAATGGCTTGAACCCTAAGAAGAAGATTGCTCCACCGAGTAAGGATATAAAAGTGAGGGTTGGGGAAATACTCAAAGCGATGATTGAGTAGATGATGAGGTTTGTTACAGTGAGGATGAGGCTGCTAACACTACGCAGTAATTGAGTTGCGTTAGTAATGTCTAGAGTTATGATTTTGTCGAGGTATCCGATTTTCTCTTGGGAAAGAAATAACCAGTTGCTTGCGAGAATGGTTTTGAACATACGCGCACGCTCATGACGCTCATATTCTGCCGTTATAGATGCACTTATGTAATGGAAAATAAATAGGACCACTGCTTTAAAAATGAATAGTCCTGAAATTAAGAAAAAGAGTGTTTGTAAAGTAAGGCTAACATTAAAGAATGAGAATAATTGTTCTAGTCCATTCGTTAAAAACCCTAGCTCATGTGGGGCGTCGTCTAATATCAGACCTAAAAATGGAATAAGAGCATTGATACCTAACCCCTCAAGCAAACCACCTAGGAAGCCTAAAAGAATAAGCAATCCAAGAGCTTTTTGATGGTTTCGGAATCCCTTTAAGACAATACTGATAAGGTGAGGGGTGAATTTTTTACGCATACTTATATGAAGATAATCAACGAGAACTAGAAGCGCAATCTTGAACCAAGGAAAAAAGTTTTTCTTCAAACTGATTCCAGCTTAGAGAATCAACAACTGTTTTTCTTGCCTGAGTTCCTATTTTAGAAGCGTTGTCTGGATTATGAATGAGAGTAGCCATTGCGTGCAACAAATCATTTTTTTCTCCTGGAGGAACAAGCATAACATTTTCCCCATCTACGAGTTTGTACCCATTTATGATAGCTCCTGTTTGGCTCACGATAACCGCTTTGCCCATGGCCATGCATTGTAGAAGAGTTGTTGTTGCTCCTGAGTAGGAGTTCTCATGAAGAGGAAGTACGATAAATAGAGAAGATGCAATGGTGGATTGTAGTTCAGAAAACGGGACATCTGTTTGTATGAAGACGTTGGATGGGAAGGAGATCCAGTGACGAGATAATTCTTGTGCGCGTGCTTTGGTCGTTATGATGACAATATTTGCATTGATTGATGGCGCTGTCTGAATAAGCAAATCAAAGTCCCTACTAGGATCAGCTCCGATCGATAATATATTTTTTGTTGAATCAATATTAATCGGGAAAATTGCTTCCGTATTCACACCAAATGGAATGAACTTGATGCGTGTTTGATCAATAGCGAGTATCTTACAAAGTTGTTTCTGTTCTTTATAACCAAAACACACAAGACTTGAGACATGTTTTTGGAATGCTCGACGATAGATATGCTGCATTGGTTTTGATAAACGTTCCCATCGTTCAGGTAGTCCGATACTGATATAAAGAACCGGTTTTTTTGGAACGAGTCCTATAGCCATGAGTAACACGAGCGGAATTCCCACGCGATCAGCAGTTGAAATAATAAGGTCGGCTTGTATAAATTGTTTGCGTACGTACAAAATTTTAAACCAGTTGCCTCCTGATCCTCCTAAAAAAGACCATGAACGATTCAAAAACTTATTTACGATCTTTGGGAACCATCCATGTTCTGTATATTGGCAGAAGTCAAAATCGTTACTTATTTTATGTCCGTATGCGTGAGCGTGATCCATTCCGTAAAATAGATGCGTTTGTTTATACGAATAATGTCCCGGTTTGGTAATACCTTTTCTCGCGCATGAATCTGGAAAAAGATAGAAGAGATTCATACACGTTTTTTACAAACAATCATGTAATGGTAGGGGTTCTCAAATAGCGAGTAGTGCTTCACAATATCCCATCCGCACGTGTTGAATAGCTGAAGAATCGTCTTGAGAGCATATCCTTTTTTACCAATTTCCCAGTAGTGTCCTCCAGGGAGTTTCGATGGATGTTCCTTTGGAAAAAAAGGAAAGATCCGGACCCATTTGAGGGGTTTCATGAATGGGAGGAGTTTGAGAAACATACGTGGGGCAAATGTGCCGAGTGAGGTGTAAGGAAGGGTGACAATGAGGTGTTTGTCAGTAATAGAATGAAAGGATTTTAGAACACCAGGAACATCTTCATAGGGGATATGTTCAAGTGTCTGACAACAAAGGGTGAGATCGAATTTTTCGTGAACTGTTTGTTTAATATTTCGAATATCAGCTATGTAATCAGCTTTGGTTGATGGATCTCCATCGAGTGTTTTCACGCGATAACCCATATTTCGAAGGACCGATGTGCAAATAGTGTTTCCGATTCCTACTTCCAAAATGGTTTTCACGTGAGAGCAATTTGTTGTTTCGAACAATTGATACCAATAAGAATTCCATCGCTGAAGCGAGAGGTATTTCATGGAAAAATATTTTGAAGGCTGAATGTGACTCATAAAGAAAAGAGTTTATCTGTTCATCAATGAAAGCCAGGTAAGAGAGAGAGATGTTTTGATTTGGTTTGTGTGAGAAAAAAGTTTTGTATGACGACTTAATAGAATTGATTCTCTGTTTGAAATAAGATCTTGAAATAAGTCTGAATAGGAGCGACACATGAGCGTGCTTGTGTAAGGGTATGTTTCAAGCTGTTCTGCAAAGTGATCATACTTCTTCAGTATTTCCTCAAGACTCGCTTCAGTGTCTTCTGGTCCGTTAAATGCGACACCATACGATGTGCAATATTCTGGCAGAGCACCGCTGAGTCGATAGAGAAGTGGCAGTCCACACGATGCTGCTTCAATGTGATGCATTCCTGCGGGTTCATTCAAGGATGCGGTGATATAGAGATCGTGTTCTTTGAGAGCTTGTGCGAGCTCTTTTCCAGAGCGGGGAGGGAGGACTTTAATCTTTTTTAATGGAAGGTTTGGGGCGTTTCCAATATAGGTAAATTCGAGTCTTTCTCCAAGAGGCGTCTGGGCGAGAAGCTGGTCGAGGTGTGTGTAGACATCCCATCCTTTATTCCAATTCGCACTCCAGTGATGTGTGACAAGTCTGATTTTCCGATTCGTTGGAAGCTGTTTTTTTTGATAGGTAAAGACAGTAGGATCAGCCCCATTAAAAATAACAGAGCTATTTTTCGTGAACTGGTTTTGTTGTCGATGAAGACCCTCAAGCCAAGAGGAGATAAAGACCGTATGGTCCATAAACTTATTCCCCGTAGATAATATCCGATTGAGTGTTCGAGTCCCCTTACGTTCATCACATTCATTTATCCGATGAACAAGCAGGACAGAAGGATTGATCGTACGAACATATTGCATGATCTCAATAGGTCCGAATGCTACGGACTTGAGTCTTGTGCGTGGGTCCGTCATGAGAATGAGATCCAGGTCAGGTTGTGTGAGGTCAAAAAAAACCTCATGACCGAGTTTTCGAAGATGATCTGTGAGAAGTGTAGCAAACTGATTTCCTCCCCCGAATGATCCTGCTTGAAGATTCATCCCAATGGCTATTTTCATACGTTTTTATGAAGGAGAGTTAGGTGTTCTTTGGATGCTTCAGTAGAAGAGGGGCGTAGAGTTCATTCCAATATCTTTTAATGAGGACATCCCAGTCATAGGCTTTGACCGCTTCAAGACCGTGCGCGACGAGTCGCTCTCGCAATGCAGAATCCCCAAAGATCTGTTCAAGATGTAAGACAAGCGTATCACGATCTTCACTCTGCGCTAACAGCGCATCTGTTCCGTGTACGGCAACATCTTGAACCATTCCAACGCGAGTACTAATGAGTGGAATTCCTGTGGCCCAGGATTCGAGTAATGCCATCGGGACCCCTTCGATGCGTGAAGAGATCAGGTACACGTCAAGTGCTTGGTAGAGCGCGTTTACCTCCTTATACTGTTCGGGGTATTGGTGTGTGAATGGAATGTTTGCCCGCGATAGTCGATCTTTTACATATCCTCGAGAAGGTCCACTCAACAGAACATGCACGGGCTTGTTTTTTGCGAAGCGCTCTACCACATCGCAAAACACATCTGGTCCTTTTATGAGTTTTGGATTCATGCCTTCTCCCCAACCATCCCCATCCTTTTGAAACGATCCTATGACAAAAACATCTTCAGGAATCCCCAATGTGCGTCGACTCTGTTTTCTTCGTTCTGTTGAAGCGGGGGTAAACAGGTTTAGATTTATTCCTTGTGGAATCACAAGAATTTTCTCTTGGGGAAATCCGTGTTGAATGAGTGTGTTCTTTGTGGAGTATGTTGATGTGTGAATGAGATCGACACGTGCTTCGAGTGTATGTAACTCTTTGAGTCGAGGGTCTTGATCAGGAATATGGTACCAGGTCATGATGACTTTATTACGTGGAAACTGTTGAGGAACGGGGATGGAATTAAAATGAACAATCTTTCCTGAAAGGAAGTAGTAAAAAGGACTGACGGAGACGTTAGTCAGGTGGTGTTTTGAAAGAGTAGTAGAGAGAAATTTTGAGACTTCCCCTATGACCCAATTATGACCATCTGAAACGATGTGAATACTACTGTGATTCCATAGGTTGGGAATACTAAAAATTCGTTTTGCAAGGTTGCGACTCATTTTTTTGAATGTCTCTCTCATAGGGAAACTGTCAATGGTGTTACCACTGCCCAAATCTCCCCAAACTGAATGGAATGAGATTGAATGGTGAATCCTGCTTCGTGTAATTCCTGTGTAAATGTTTCCAATGTGTATTCGGTAAAATGCGTTGTATCGAGTCGATACTCAAGTCCACGTTCTCTTTTATAGAGCGTAATCCAATCTCGGTTGAGCATGGGAACACGTATAAGAAAGAGGGGAGCAAGGTGTGAAATCGATTGTAAAAAAGGAGGACGAGCTTCAATATGTTCGAGAACATTTGAAAGCACAATGACATTATATCGATCTGTGGGGACGATTGTCGTTGCGTCTGCAACTCTGTAGGAAAGATTTTCCCGTGTATAACGTTCCTTCCAAATAGAACGATGTTTTTCATTGAGATCGATTCCGACAACCGTCTGAGCTTTTTTGGCGAGATCAAATGCAAGGGCTCCGTTTCCACATCCAATATCAAGAACGCGATCTTCTGATCGAACGTGATCCAAAAAAAACTGGTGGTAGTTCATCAGTCGATGTTTTGGGTGTAAACCTTTTTCAGCTGAGATCGCGAGACGACTTGCGAGTTTATAAGAAAAGCTGTGAAGGTTTAATGCGAAAGTAAGGAGAAACTTATTCATACTCATTCATTTTTTTGAATCGTAGAAAATGCGTTCGGTCGCAATCGCATGTGAAAGGGATGCTGTTGCAAGAATCTGTGCGCGTGCAGTATTCCCAAGTTGATTTCTCAAATGAGGATCTGCAAAGAGTTTTTGGATTGTCTGTGCGATTGATTCACTTGATGTCTCACATAAGAGTCCCGTTTCTCCATCCTTGATCAAAGAAGAAATCCCTTCAACATTTGTTCCGATGACTGGAAGGCCACAGGACATTGCTTCAAGGAGAACTTTTGGATTTCCTTCGTAGAGGGAAGGGAGGATAAAGGCCTCACAAGCATTAAGTACAGCGGGGAGTTTCTCATTGGCGATCATCCCTTGGAAATGTACATTGATTTTTAATTCTTCTACGCG
>JABMNY010000048.1 GCA_013204385.1 Candidatus Uhrbacteria bacterium | reverse complement strand
TAACAATCTCTTTTACGAATAATTTTAAGCTCATCTCACCGATAAGAGCATGGCCAAAAACCAAAAGTGACGACTAAAGACCTGACCCCCTCTATTGCGATTTTCGTGGAGGATTTTTTGTTTGAGAAGGGAATATTCGCCCATTCCCATTGACAAAATCGGAAAAAAGGAATAACATGTGAGCCTGGAATTAATGACCATCCCCCTAACCATCACAACAGAACAGGTGACACTTTGGAATACATCATCTGGATCCTTCTCGGAGCTTACTTTTGCTGGTGGCTCTTGAGTGAGGTCATGGACCTCAGGAACGAGCGTCGCGCGGCGAGATTCCTCGTCGCGATCCTCACGGGGCAAAAGCCCATGACCGCACAAGCGATCCTCGTCGAAACACAAGCGTTTGGGCTCGACGACAAGCATGTGTGGGCAGCAGGTTGGTCACTTTGGAGGTCGAGGACGCTCGAGTATCGCGAAATGAGTGGTAGCGAGCTCGATCGCATCTACTGGATCAAGAAGATCCAGTAAGAGTCTCGACGCCTGCGATCCTTTGAACCACGCTGGAATCTACAATGCGACCAAAATCTAGAAAAGCTTATCTGACCCCATTGTCAACGAACTTCCCCATTGGAAACTCATTGACGGTGGGGTTGTTTCTTTTCCCAGGAACAAAGTGGGGTCAGGTCTTTAGTCGTCACTTTTTTCTTTTCCATCTAATTGTGTAAACAAGTAACAATCTCTTTTACGAATAATTTTAAGCTCATCTCACCGATAAGAGCATGACCAAAAACCAAATGTGACGACCAAAGACCTGACCCTGTTATTCTTCTTCGTATCTCATCGCTGGTAGTTCGCGACTTCTCATTGCACGAGCTAAAAAAATTACACCACAGGTTCTTTCTATAAGGTTAAAATAAGTAGAATCTGACTCGCTCCCTGCCATAAAACCATCAGTATTTAATTAATGGTTTTATGTTGACATAACTGTATAGTTACGATACACTTTAATCGTAATCATATATGTATGCCTGCATCACGTACAACCATTTCATTCAACGAGCAAAATTGGAAGACTCTTGAAAAAGCTGAGAATAAGAGCGCAGTCGTAAATCAAGCTCTTCACTTTTTCTTTTCCGCAAAGAAAACACTGAAGCAGAAAGAAGAGGAGTTTATTCTTAATGAACTCGCACATTATACTGAAACTGGTGAGAGCTATCCTCTTAATGATGCACTCAAATAGTTGTGAAAATTAGACTTTTGCGTCAGCCGTTTAAGTTTCTACAGAAAGCGAAGACGCCACTTCAATCTAAAATAGTCGAGGAACTCAAACGCATCGCAGGTAATCCTAAGATTGGGAAGACACTTACGGGTAAACTGAAACTCGTTCGCTCTCATAAGTTTACGTCTGCAGGAGTACAGTATCGCATTGCCTATCAAATACGGGGAGACGTGATTGTCATCTTGATTGCAAGTCGTGAAAACTTTTATCGAGACCTGCAAATTTAGTTTGCAATACAGAAGTTAATACTCAATTCGCTAGCCCCTGCCACGTCGCTCGCGAGCGACGTGGTCTGCCAAAGAGTCTTCACAAGAAATCGTGAAGATTTTTTGTTTCTGAAATAAGACTTGAACTTTGGTACACTGTTAAGGTATGAAAGAAATAAAGCAATTGAAACTTGAAGGAATATCAGTAAATCATATTGAACTGACACCTGCAATTGAAAAATATGTCCGTTCGCGTATTCAGAAACTGTCAAAAATTGTTCAGCACATGGAGCCTGCAACGATACGTGTGGAAGTAGGAAAACCATCAACGCAACGTAAAAAAGGAGCAGATCTTTTTTATGCCGAGCTACAGGCAACCATTCAAGATATGACGTTTCGTGCCAATAGAAACGACACAAATGTATACAAAGCCATCGAAAAGGCCAGAGATGATCTGCATCAACAAATATTAAAATGGAAGAAAAAAGGACGTAGTATACAAAGAAAAAATGGCGCAATCACCAAGCGACTCTTACGATCAGATCATGATGGCATGTAGTGGGGTTTTTATTGAAAAGTAAGCTTAACCCCTTGACACAAATAAAAAACCGCTGACCGAGGACAATCACTTTCGTGAGAGATTGTTTCGATACAGCGATGAGCTAGGGTTTGGGAGCCACGAGAAAGTACTCCTTGATACACCAGTAGCCGTTGGCAAAACTGCCAGAGACAGATTTTTGAACAAAGCCCAATGGCATCTTCCCATGGGGGAAGCTACGACGAAGCGTTTCGACTTTTCGAGAATCAGCGATCTCTTCATCAACCTGCGAACAAGCCGTTTCTTTCGTTGCGCCTAACAACAAACTTCCACGACGATCAAAGAAGTAATCGGCATCCTCAATGCTGGTAGGAACGATGCGCGCAGTCCAGATCATTTGAAAGCGCATCTCCCCTCCTACTTCGAAGACACGCAGTTCCACATCTGGATCGAGGATTCGACTTGGAAACTGTTGTTTCAACTCATCTCCTACAAGACGAGCAAAGTCATTCGCACTGTTATGCGCCTTAGTTGCGTCACTTGATTCAAAGTCCAGTTCGAGCATGTCTCCCCGCCACGTGACGGAGTAAGGAGTGTTCCACGCGGTGTATGCTTGACTAAAAAAGAAAAGCGACAACAACAATGTGACGGCAGTGGTCAATAGACGCATCTTCATGGAACGACCTTTTATACACAACCAAAGTGGTTGCATACAGTAATGGTTGAAATTCTACAAAATATAGAACTCATATATCTATCAATATTTTGATCATTTGTCAAAGCATTCAGTCCTTAGAAAGGTATTTATTCTTTGAAATATTCAAATTTATTTGTATACTTGATGTATTATTTTTAGAGAAAGGAAACATATGCCAGAACAATCAATGGAGCGACGACAAGAGACGCGTACAACAACACCTAACCTGAGAGAAGATGGGCTCCTCGAAGCAAGACGTGGAATTGCTGATGAACATCAACTTGAACAGGAAGATCGAGAACGTGCACTTGAAACAAAAACGCTCTCTAAGGACGCTCTACTAGGTCTCATGAGTAAAATCTACTCGGGGAGAAATAGCGTGCGTACAGCAATTGAAAGTGTTCAAGGAAACATCCCCTTATTAAAAGAAGCACTGGAAGCGTACGATGCGCTTTCTGATGAAATTAGAGGAGACGAAAAACGAAACGATCGATCTTTAGTTCAATCTCCACAAAAAGGTTCTGAACTATTCGGTCGACTTGCAAGTCGAGATTTTGCTTTCTCTGAGAGAAATGATCGTGATTGGGAATTGGTAGCCAGAATGATTCAGACCACGGCAAACACTTTTGAAGCATAGGTAGCCACTGATCAAGCAGCTGAACCTCTGTTGCAACAGTAATGCCTTTCGACCTCTCACTCACAAAGCATTAATTACAGATTCCATTGTTTTTACTCACTGAACGACATGATATGAATATGTTTGGATTATTTGGACGAGGTCGAGAGATGCCCTCTCGCGAAATGCCCCCACAACAAAAAAAAGAGAGTTCTCCTGCACAGACAAATGAAGAAATCATGACCCTTGCCATTGCTGAATTTATCTGGAATTCAGGCATGACCCAAAATATAGAAGGAGACGTTGATGATAAGAAGAAGGCAGCAAAGGAAATGGCTGAGGAAGCGCTTCGTTTGGTACCAGATAAGTACAAAACCCTTCCAACAGAAGAATTAAAACAACATAAAGGTTTTCTCGTAAAAGAAGCTATGCGTCTTTACAATGAGCAAAACACACAGGAAGCAAACGATGATTACAAAAATCAAGCTCAAGCGGCCAAATAGGTTTTTAAAACCACCAGTCTCCACTGGTGGTTTTTGCTTTCTCTCATTTCACTTCGGTTAGCATAAACTCTTCTGCTATACTTTTAGAATAAAAGCAACTCAGAAAATAAATATATGAACCAAGAAATCGAGATACGGAAAACATGGAAGGTAAAGCTCGTATTAAGTACATTGATTATTGCGACAGTAGGAATACTCTATATCTACTTACTGTTTGTTGGAATGCAAAAAGAACTCACAACCCTCGAACAAATCCAAGATGTAACTATTCAATACACTGAAGTTGTAAACGTGTTAGAAATGGAGAAGTTGCGATGTAATGATTTTATCGTAAACGCATCAGGAAACTTTGCTGAATTTGAATACTGTAAGGGATTCCTCGTTTGGTATGACACCAATATTGATTCACTTGTTAGTCTGTAATATGACTCTTAATTTGAGTCGTACTTTTTCAACTTTCACCCTCTATGCATTACTGGCTTTTAAAATCTGAACCGGGAACGTATTCTTGGAATGATCTTGTAAGAGACAAGAAAACTTCTTGGGATGGTGTCCGCAATTATCAGGCGCGCAATAACATGCGTCTCATGAAAAAGGGAGATCTTGGTTTTTTTTATCATTCTGTAAAGGAAAAGAAGATTATTGGAATCGTAAAAATTATCAAAGAAGCGTACGCAGATCCAACCGCAAAAGAGGGCGACTGGAGTATGGTTGATATTGCGCCCGTCAACTCTCTCAAAAACCCCGTTTCACTTGAGCTCATAAAACAGACAGCCTCGTTGCGTGAGATGGTCTTAGTCAAAAATTCTCGTCTCTCGGTTCAATCCGTAAGAAATGAAGAATGGGAAACGTGCGTGACTCTTGCCAATAGTTGAGTGTTTTATCTATGAAAAAGATTCTGTCTTAATCATTTGCCTGTAACACCTGGTTGCCCTCATCGTTAATGAAAACATTCCTATGGTTAGTGAACAGGAATATCAACAGGAGACATTTAAAGATCTTGAATTTTCAAAAGAGTCCTTTCAGGACCGTGTGTTTGAATCTTGCCAATTCAACAACATCCTCTTTTCAGAATGCAATTTTGCTGGATCGCGATTTTCCGATTGCATCTTTGATCGCTGTAATCTCAGTTTATCAAAACTTTCAAACAGTACAGTACAATCTATCCACTTTAGAAATTCCAAACTTGTCGGGATCGATTTTTCAAAATGCACCACGCAACTATTCGACATTTCATTTGAGAAGTGCTTAATCGATTCTTGCAATTTTTCAGCACTCCCTATGAACGGAACCTCCTTCCAGGATTGTACAATCCGCGAATGTCTGTTTGGAGAAGCAAACCTTACAAAAGCGTTATTCCAAGATTGTAGTCTCGAGGGTTCCCTGTTTCACAAAACAAAACTTCACCAAGCCGATTTCACAACCGCAAAGAATTATCTCATCGACCCGACAAATAACTCTGTAAAAGGAGCGCAGTTCTCTTTACCTGAAGCGATCTCATTACTCAGAGCATTCAATATTATCCTGAAATAATCTCTACTCTCGATCCAGACAATCAGTCAGTTGTCTCATTATCTCATTCCACGTACCATACCTCTTATAATGCACATTAGAATTTCACACATATATGAAAGGAACCTCATGTAAAGCTTGTACGATTTGTACATGGATTCTCATTATCGCAGGAATTCACATTGGGCTGTTAGGAATTTTTCAATTCGATCTTCTCGCAACTTTTGCCGTTGATTCACAATTGCTTTTGCGTATTATGTACACGATTGTCGGAATTGCAGCAGTCTGCATTGCTGCAAAGACATTAGGGTATTGCAAAATGTGCAAAATGGGATGTAAGGGCGATTGTAAATAGTTTCAAATTTTATGCATACACAACATCTTTCTCGAGCACGAACTCTTGTTATCGCATTCATCATCGCACTTTCTCCACTTGCGCTCCTTGCCGCATCATCCTGGCCCAACGTGGAAGCAACAGAAATTGGACAAGGAGTTCTCGCAGAACCAAGCGGAGCTGTGATACACAACAATAAACTCTATGTGGTTGATGATGGGGGGTATCTGGCTGTTATGAATCCAAATGGATCTCAAGCATCTGTCTTCACGATTGGTGGAGATTTAGAAGGAGTAACAACCTCAGATGCAAATGGAGACCTTCTTTATCTTGGTCTTGAGCGTCCAGATTCGATCGTTGAATTTAACACTCAAACAAATCAAAAAACAGGAAACTCTTGGGATCTTACCGCCTTCATGCAGAGCGCCGATGATAATGCGGGACTTGAAGCGTTAACGTACGCAAATGGACTCTTCTATGCTGGAATGCAAGAAAACGGAGCGATCTATGTTTTTCGTTTGAGCGGAGCGCATACCGTAGAACATATCAACACCATCCCTTCACCAACGGGTTACACAGATCTTTCTGGACTCTACTATGACGGGAATGTTTTTTGGGCAATCTATGACGGTCAAAATATTATCGCGTCGCTTTCTGTAAACGATCTAAATGCTCCATCGAGCTTCACGGTCAATGAGCAAACCACGCTTATTGGAAATGATCAAGAAGGTGTGGCGATCCTCAACAACGACCTGTACATTGCCGAAGATTCAGCACACATCTGGCGCTATACAGGATTCATCACCTCTCCAGACCCTGAACCAGCTCCTGAACCTGAAGTAGTGCCTGAGCCAGAAGTTATTCCAGAACCGGCACCTGAACCCGAGGTAGTGCCAGAACCGGAGGTCACACCTGAGGCACCCGACTACAGCACGGCTGTAAGTTATAAGATAAACAAAGCAGAGCGTACCATTACCATCACTTACGCAAGTGGTGAAACACTGAATATTTCAATGAATTACAAACGTGCATTCGTAATACTCTCTCAAGACGGAAGGTATGTCGTTGTTATTGATAAACATCGGCTTCGTGTATTTGAGTACGGAGTTCAGATTCGATAGCCCCCTCGTCCTCGCACTCTATAAAACCACCTCTTCCTGGGGTGGTTTTATGATAGAATGCATCCGACTCAATATACTATCTTATGTTTCCTATGATTTCCTCTGTTTCCAAACATATTGGTGATATTCTCACGCATGCAATTGAATTCACGGCCGACCATGAGGCTTTGGTGATTTATGATCTGGAAGCCCCTCTCACAAAAATCATCACCGATGGATACCGTGCGCACCTCCCAGAATCTTCATTCCTGAATATCGCTGACACTTCCGCAGAAGCGTTGCTTGCACGTTTTAAGACCATGCGCCCAGGCGATCTTGTTATCTTGGTTCAATCAACGAGTTTTCGACTGAATGAATTTCGTATTCGGATTGAGTTGTTTCAGCAAGAACTGAAAACCATTGAACACATTCACCTAGGTCGCATGGATGAATCACAATTTGAAACGTATGTTGATTCTCTCGCATACAACCCAGATGACATTCGTCCCCTCGGGCATGATCTCAAGAAGCGCATCGACTCCTGCCAACGCATCACAGTCGAGTGTCCTGAGACAACCCTCTTTTATGAGACCCCATTTGAATTATCTAAACTCAACATTGGGGATTACTCACAAATGAAAAATGTTGGTGGAACTTATCCGATTGGAGAAGTATTCTCTGAGCCCCAAGATCTCACAAACGTAAATGGGGATATCAAGATCTTTGCGTTCGCTGGCAAGGATCATCTGATTCGTGAGTACGAACCATTTCTCGCCCACATTAAAGACGGAATCCTGAGTGCTCCAAACGCCCCAGAAGAATTTCGTGAAACCCTTACGATGATTGAAGAAGAGTCACCTGTGTTCGTTCGAGAGTTCGGACTCGGGCTCAATCGCGCCATGGGCAAAGGGCATCTTGTGAACGATCTCACAGCGTTTGAACGTATGCGTGGCATGCATATGTCTCTTGGAGCAAAACACAGCATTTACAAAAAACCTGGTATGTCTCGTAAATCTGGAAGGTATCATGTCGATATCTTTCTTGATCTTGAACGGATCACAATCGATGATGAAGTTATTTTTCAAAAGGGTGATTATACATTTCAACCCCCCTCTTAACACATCTTTTCTATGCGTGTTGCGATTATTGGCGCGGGGGCAGCTGGACTTATGTGTGCAGCGACGTTGCAAGAAACCCACAAAGACGTGGAAGTCCTTTTGATTGAACGCAATGACGGTCTTGGGAAAAAAGTGATTATTTCAGGTGGTGGAAGATGTAATGTGACAACAGGCATTCGTGACGTTCGGAACGTTCTTAAGCACTATCCGCGAGGATCTAAGTTCTTAACCTCCGCCATGCATGGATTCCCTCCCGATGCCGTTTACAACTGGTTTGAGGCCCATGATGTTCCGTTAAAAACACAGCAGGACTTGCGTGTCTTCCCTATTTCAGACAATGGTCGCGATATTGTACATGTATTTGAGAGACTTTTTTTTGACTCAAAGGTTCAAGTCTTACTCAAAACACATGCTGAGCGTGTAGAAAAAAACGGCGACCAATTTGCGATCTTTTTGAAGAACCAAGAGGAACCACTGATTGTTGATAAACTTGTCCTGACCACGGGAGGTCAAGCCTATCGCCACACAGGCTCCACCGGAGACGGCTACGCCTTTGCCCAGTCGCTTGGACACAACCTGACTCCACTCGCCCCAAGTTTAAATGCATTTTTCACACGTGAAAAATGGCCCGCAGAGATCTCTGGACTCTCCTTCGAACACGCAGCCATCACAGCCAAGCGAAAGAAACAACACACCTTTACAGGACCATTCCTTTTTACACATAAAGGTGTGAGTGGGCCTGCGGTATTTGCGCTCTCATCCTTAGTCGCGTTTGAAGTCTATGACAAAGCGACGCCACTTAACATCACCATCGATCTGTTTCCTGATCAATCAATCGAACAACTTCGAACACAGCTACAATCGCTTATAGACACACATGGACACAAACAACTCAAGACAATCCTCGGACTTCTTGTTCCAAAATCCCTCGTTGATGTCTTTCTGACACAACTCTCTCTTTCAGGAACTATCCCCGCCAATCAATCCACTAAAAAAACACGCGACGCCTGTCTGACTTGGCTCAAAGCCATTCCGTTAACAGTGATCGCTCGCGGAGCTGGAGATGAATTTGTGACTGCAGGTGGTATTCCTCTCTCAGAAATCAATCCTTCTACAATGGAGTCGACTCTCTGCAAAGGACTCTACATTGCTGGTGAACTTTTGGATGTTGATGGCTATACAGGCGGTTTTAATCTTCAGGCTTCATGGGCTACAGGTCACCTCGCAGGATCTCGCATGATGAAACAGACATAATTATGCAAGAAAAACTAACCATAGGAAAAGAGTTCAAGGAGGCTCTCAAGACCATGAATGACTCAAACGATCATTTATTCCTGACAGGTCGTGCTGGTACAGGAAAATCTACCCTCCTCACCTACTTTCGAAAGCACACAACAAAAAAACATGTCGTTCTTGCTCCAACTGGAGTGGCAGCACTAAATGTGAAGGGTCAGACCATTCATTCATTTTTTGGGTTTCATCCCGCCATCACTCCTAACCTTGTCCGTAAAGCGTTTCCTAATTCCCTCCCCCTCTTTAAAACCATCGAAACGATCATCATTGATGAGATCTCCATGGTGCGCGCGGACTTGTTAGATTGTATCGATCGAGCTTTGCGCCTCAATCGAGATCGACCAAAAGAGCCATTTGGCGGAGTGCAGATGATCTTCATTGGAGATCTGTATCAACTTCCACCTGTGGTGACCAGCGACGAAACCTATCGCTTCCAAACAGAATATACTTCCCCGTATTTTTTTTCTGCATATGTCATGGAAGATATTCATCCAACCATCATCGAACTCAAAAAAGTGCATCGCCAAAAAGAAAAAGCATTCGTTCAGCTTTTAGATAACCTCAGAACGAACACCTTAGATCCATCAGACGTCGAGGAATGGAATACCCGTCATGATCCGTATTTTGATCCGCGCGAGGAGACGGGATATATCCATCTCACGACAACGAACAAGATGGCTCAAGCGCGCAATGACTACGAACTCAAACAACTTGAAGGAAAGGAATGGAAGCTCATGGCAAATTCCATGGGAGAACTCCCCGACCGAAGAATGCCCTCTGAACCAAGTATTTGCGTAAAAGAAGGGGCTCGCGTGATGTTTACCATGAACGACCCTGAACGACGTTGGGTCAACGGGACTCTTGGAACAATCACGCGCATTAAAACAAAGGGGCTCGCAAAAATTCCTATTCTTGAAGTAGATCTTGAAGATGGTCGATCTGTTGTGGTCGAACAGCACAAATGGGAAATGTTCGAATACACTCCCGGTGAAGAAGGGAGTATTGAAGAAGCTGTTGTGGGTTCCTACATTCAGTATCCCATCACCCTTGCTTGGGCTGTCACCATCCACAAAGGACAGGGGAAAACGTTTGATCATGTTCTTGTCGATATTGGATGGGGTGCGTTTGCACACGGCCAACTCTATGTCGCACTGAGTCGATGTACAACGTTCAGAGGGCTTGTACTCTTAAAACCCTTCCGCACAAAAGACATCATCCTAGACCAAGCCGTTGTGGACTTTATGAAAAAAGCCTAAACAAAAACACCGACCCAAATGGTCGGTGTTTGTTCTTTTAGTTCTTATTCTGCTTGCGCGAAGAACATGTCAAAAGATAATTGAAATTCATCTTCTACAAGTCCATCTCCAAGATTTTCAAAGAATGTATCGGATCCATATCGTACATCCCAAAGTGTTCGATCAAGTGTCATCGTTCCAACAATCTTTATTCCCTCTTCTGTCTTTGTAAGATTGGCTGGAAATGAAATGTCATTCTCAATACCCTTAATGGTCATCGTTCCATCCACTCGATGGGAAAATCCTTCAAGACCATTCAATGCTTCCACATTTGAAATGGCGAATGAGGCAGTTGGATACGTGTCGACACTGAAAAAATCTTCGCTCTTTAGATGGGTTACCAACATGGTGTTGAATTTCTCATCGGTAAGATCAAGATCTGCGATAGTGTTCATATCTGCCACGATACTCCCCCCAATAACACCTCCTTGCTGTACAACAAGTGCACCCTCTTGTGCCTGAACCGTTCCATTATGGGAAGCTCCAACTCGTTTTTGTGCTTGCCAAGAAACAGAACTCTGTTCTGCTTGAAGGATATAGGATCCATCCGTAAAGATATCTACCATCACCACGCTCTCATCCTCTTCTGTCTCTTGAGTATTTACTTGCGTTTCATTCTGCGCAGTTGCACATCCTGCCCCAAGAAGAATCATTGGAACAAGGAGAACGGGAAATAATTGCTTGAACATAGTTTTTTATAATTCACTTAAATTCCGACCTTGGAACAAGTTCATTGTCCAACTAAACGCGACACGAAGCTTGTTTCCAAAACCAGGAGTTTTGAATAAATATGTAGTCCGCCAAAGATACCATGCAAAGACCCCTTTGACCACAACAGGGCCTATGATACCGACCCCATCTCCAAACCCCAAGGAAAACAACATTCCCAACACCTTTGGCTTATAGTTTTTGAAGACGACGGTCTTCGATGAGGACATCATCAATCTCTTGATGTTCTCAGCGACCACAGGAGCCTCTCGAACAGCCGTTTGAGCGAGTTTTGGTACAGGAACTTGGTCGATAGCAATAATATCTCCTAGGGCGAAAATGTGGGGATCTTCAACGCTTTGTAAGGAAGCGACCACAGGAATATGACCTTTTGGATCGAGCTCTAGGATATTCACAAGCATGTCAGTGTTTGGACGCACTCCTGCGCATAAAATTGTCACATCCGAATGGAATGATCCCACGGTCGTATTCACTTCCCCTACTGCAACCGACGTCGCTGAGACTTCATAAAGCGTATCAATCTTATTTTGTTTTAATGCGCTCGCAATATATTCTTGCACCTTGTCACCAACTCCTCGACAAAAAATATTTGATGCATGAATAAGTCGAAGGTCGTAATCTGCTCCATCCTGTTTTTTCTTCAACGACTTAAGCATCTGATTAAGATCAAACACCAATTCAAGACCTGTTGGACCTCCTCCAATCACAGAGACTGATACATGACGACTACTGTCTTGCGCACGTGTTAAGATGGCTCGTTTTAATGTGAGAGCATCTTCAATCGTCTTTAGAACAAATACGTTCTCTCGCCCTTCCATCTGATAATAATTTGTTGTTGATCCCGTTGCCCACACAAGATACTGGTACGAAATTGCCGTATCCCCAATCTGCACTTCCTTCTTTTTTCGATCCAATCCAGTTACTCGACCACGAACAAACTTGAATTTCTTGGAACGAAAAAATCCTTCATATCCAAATGAAGCGTCTTGGGCAGAGAGAGATCCTGTCGCAACCTCGTGCAAAAGTGGAGTGAATGTGAAATGGCTTGTTTCGCTAATAAGCGTAACGGGAATATTTCGTTTGAGGAGTTCTTTTGCAGTATAGACACCTGCAAAACCCCCACCAACAATAACAACTGGATGATGATTCATAGCCGTCTTATTTTACCATAGTGCTCAATTTTCGGACCTTGACGATTGACAGGGACATACATGCACGATAGACTCGCCCTCGTGCATTCATTCTGATGCACATGATCCTTGTCTGGAGTCTCTAAAAGATGTCTGCTGTTGCCTCCCAAACCACCACGTTCGTTCCATCGCAAGAAGCTTCTTCCCAACAGTCACCGTTGCTCGTAGACTTCCCTTGCAAGGCTGTCTTCCAGATCTGCCGACCCAAGCTCGGTAAGATCACGGTCGAGATGGGAGAAGACATTCACATTGGAACGCTCATCCCGACCGAAGGCGACTTCCTACTCGTTTCTTTCGCAGACCAGACCCCCAGTGCATGGGAGATGATTCGAGAAGTGCTCGACATCGCAACAGATCGATTCGAAATTCCAACTCTTCTCCTTGGTCACGGATCCCGTGAATCCTTGAGCAGTGCACTGTGCGGGGCCCAGAAACGCGCCGCCCGTCACAGTGTGACGGGCGAACCAAACCTCGAAACGATCTTCGTTCCCAGCCAGATCCTCCTGCGCATCCTTGGAATCACTCAAGAGACTCGTGTCTGCAATGCGCTCGTCCTCGTTCGCAACGGTCACGTCCACTCCACCTGGTGCTCGAAGAAGAAAGGAAACGAACCTCACAGCTGGGACGAACTCCTGTCCATGCTCGGCTAGCATTCAGCCGACCCTCTCATACACGAACTCACCTGAGTTCGTTTTTTCATACAAAAAAACCGCCCGAAGGCAGTTCTTTTATTTGGTTTCCTTGTGCATCGTATGTTTCTTGCAAGATCCACAGAACTTATTGAGCTCAAGTCGTTCTTTGAGCTTTTTCTTGTTCTTATGAGAGTGGTTATTCACTCGCTTGCACACAGTACACTCGAGATTGATGAGATTGTCTTGAGACATAAATAGTATTGATTTCAACAGGAGCCTACTGATTTCTTGATAAATTGTCAAATTGAGACCTCTGCAAAAGTGCGTCTTTTCGTCTCACGGGCGCCCGCTGATCCCATTCTCCCTACGTTTAAGTAGGGTTCATGGTCTCAGCAGCCCATTCAACAAAAATCCATCACTTTTTCAAAGGTCTCAAATTTTGACTGGAGCCGAGAACGGGACTCGAACCCGTGACCTACGGTTTACAAAACCGTTGCTCTACCAACTGAGCTATCTCGGCAAATATGGTGCATGTTCTTATTCCAGGGCTTCAAAATTGATGAGCTGTGCCGCTCTGAGGCAAGAAAGATCTTGAGGCGACCAAAAAGGTCGTTGAAAGATTTTCTTGACGAAGAGCAAGCAGATCGCCAATTTTGGAGTCCTGGTGGTGGGCCGGGAAGGATTCGAACCTTCGAAGGCATAGCCAAGAGATTTACAGTCTGCCCCCGTTAGCTGACCCCGTTAGCGGGAAACGTCTACCGCAGCCGGCGCGTGCAGCCCTCCGAACGAGAGGACCTGGAGCGTCTCGCCCAGTACCTTCGCCAAGGCTACGGCGGACCTTCGGGAAGGTGGTGGTTATGAAACTCCTAATCCCAATCGTAATCGCTCCTACCTCTCTCCACCGCCAACCAGCGGCTTTGGCGCGTTCGGGGGATACCC
>JABMNY010000047.1 GCA_013204385.1 Candidatus Uhrbacteria bacterium | reverse complement strand
CAGACTCCTGGTACCGGGGAGGAGATGCACATGTTGCCGAAGAAGCATTCCTTGATCTCATCGACGAATTCCTCTCGGGAGCAGAACAAGAACGTGCACTTAAAGACGCTCAAAATAAAGTGAATCAAAGTCTATGAAACGCCTCGCGTTCCTCATCGTTCTCCTAACTCTCACAATCTTGCCAGGAACGGCTTTTGCTTATAGTTCAGGGATTTGTACAGGAAGTTCAACCTGTAGTGCACAAGAAGTAGGTGTGTTCATGGAAGGAATTTCAAAAGCTTGCGGAAACACCGGGGACTGCACGCTTGAGGACATCATGCTTCTCTTCGTAAATACTGGTAACTACGTTGCTGGAATCATTGGGGGGATCGTACTACTCATGTATGTTGTAGGTGGCTTCTACTTCCTTGCTTCCGCAGGACGCACAGAATGGGTCGCGAAGGGGAAAAAATATCTCACCATCTCTACCACAGGACTTTTAATTGTCATGTTTGCGTACATTGGGATCATTACACTGAGTGGTGTGCTCAAAGGGAATAATCTCACAAACCTAGACCTTGAGGGATATGTTGCGTGTAGTGGCACAGAGACACTCAACCTTCCGTGTGATCTCAATTCAACTTGTACAAACGGTGGATACACTTGTGAGTCAATGTGTCGCCAATCCTATCCTGATGCGGTGTCATCCACGGACGGAGGATTTTCGACACTACAGTATTTTGATTGTGTAGATAGTAATACATACCCAGCAAGTTCTGCTGATGGGAATCCATATCGATCTGGATCCTGTATAAAGGATTTGTGTCCTGGAGGAACAGATTATCAATGTTGTCAGCTTGAATATTTCTACTTATGAAGAATTTTTGCTCTGGAGGATCGGATCGTAAATGTTGTCAGCTTGAATATTTCTACTAAAACTATATGCGCGCAAAAATTTTCTCACTCTTCGTACTGTTGCTTCTCGCCCCCTCTTCTGTTTTCGCAGCCAGGCTCTATAACCCACTTGGTGAAGGGGTCACAGATATTCGCACAGTCATCGCGCGAATCATCAATGCGATCTTGAGTGTTACTGGTTCCATTGCCCTTCTCATGTTTATCTACGGAGGGTTTCTCTTTCTCATCTCAGGAGGAGGAGAGAATGTAAAAAAAGGAAAAGAAGTCATGAAATGGGCGGTAATTGGACTTGCTGTGATCATTGGTGCCTACATGCTCGTCTCAACGGTTGTCACTGCACTTGAGAGTGGAACAGTCACCTAATAGTAGAATGTGGATATCTCATTACTCTAGTTCGGCAAAACGAGCTAAAATAAGATCGAATACATTTATAACTCAACTAATTTCCTAACTCTTTGCACTTCTCTGTCTTTGGCGGAGAATACTTATCGAAGAGGGTGAAGTCTATGACCAATATTTTATCAAAGAAACACGTCGGTTATTTCCTTGGAGCCATCATGGCTCTCTCATTTGGTGCCATTGCACTCATGGGAGTCCACAACGTGTCCGCTCAAGCCCTTACCGCAGATGATCTCTTTGGGGGATCTACAACAGGAAGTGAGTTCTCCGCAACCGCCGGGTTGGGAGACGCCAACCTTGTCGACACCATCGCACAAATCATTCGTATCGCACTCGGATTTCTCGGAGTCATCGCAGTTGTGATCATTCTCCTTGGAGGATTTAAATGGATGACCTCTGGTGGAGCTGATACAAAGGTATTAGAAGCCAAGAAACTTATCTTCTCAGGAATCATCGGATTGGTCATCGTCATCTCAGCTTATGCGATTGCCAGCTTCGTTATCGACTCAATTATTACCGCAACTTCAGATTCAAGCAGTTCATCTTCCTCATAAGGAAAAAATGCTTCCCCCATCTTACGTTGATGGGGGTTCGCATAAGGGCGCGACTAATCGTGCACTTATGTGAACTCATGTTCTATGAATATAAAACGATCTCTTGGTTTTGGTATGATCGCGATTGTCCTTGGGCTTGGACTCTTTTCCCTCGCCCCACATACAGCACTCGCGCAAACAGCCACATCACTCATTAGTACAGGACTTGAAAATACAGGATCAACTGCCTACTCATCAACAGACCTCACTGTTTCCGGCTTCATTGGAAACTTGATAAAAGCCCTTCTTGCCGCAACGGGAATTATCTTCCTTGTTCTCACCGTCTACGCAGGGGTTCTCTACATGACCGCTGCAGGAGAGCCAGATAAGGTGAAGAAAGCAAAATCAATGCTGACAAGCGCCGTTATAGGACTTGTCATCATCATTGGTGCCTACGCGATCTCAAGTTATGTCATAACAGCACTCTCAACTGCTGCAACAGCAACAGCAACAACTACTTAGCTTACCTCTCTCTAACAACTTTTATTCTTTATCCTCTCCTATGAAAAACATCTACACAAAAGCAACTGCCTGGGCCTCAACACTTCCTATCCTCTTTCTTCCAGCAGCCGCTTTTGCTCAACTTTCTCAAGCGCAGACAGATCTCACATCTGTTGGTTCCGCCATCGGAACAGACGCAACCTCCAATGACCTCCCAGAACTCATCGGAAATATTATTGGAGTTCTTCTCTCCGTTCTTGGAATCATCTTTGTTGTACTTGTTGTGTACGCAGGATTCCTTTACCTCACATCAGCTGGAGAACCAGACAAAGTCAAAAAAGCAAAAACCATGCTTACACAGGCTGTTATTGGTCTCGTGATCATCGTTGCAGCTTACGCGATTGCCGCATTCGTCATCGATGCTCTTACAACCGTTGCTAGCTAATCAAAACGAACTTCAAAAAACTCGACTGGAAACAGTCGAGTTTTTTGTTTCAAAAGATACTCTAAAAAACGAAAACCCTGGCAACGACTCGACTCTGCACGTACTGCAGTGTCGGTCGATGACCAGGGTTCGTGTGCTCTTGTCGAGCAGTTGGGCTTGTTCACCAAGCCCGGCTCATGGAGTAGACCCCCTTCGTCCGATGACCAGACTTGGGATCATGCGAGTCCATGTCGCACGCGATGGCTCCGGAACCGGGATTGTCACTCGTTCGGGTCGGGCGGTAGAAGGTCTGCAGGGGCAAACCAGGAACCGCGACCTTCCCACTTTCACGGAGGTACACCACCTTGATGTCCTCGTTCTGCCCCCAGCTCACGTAGACACTGTCCTGCGTGGCGAGGTCGAGTGCGAACACGGTTCCCCCATCGGGCTGACCGTCGCCGTCGGCATCGTAGTACACCTCACGGAAACCGGACGGAACACCTGCGCTCGGGACATAGACGTCACGCATGGGCACACCGTGGTTCGTGAGCAACACCATCGTGGCGCCTTGTCCTCCGCACCGCACCCGCGAGCCCTCCTGCCGGAAGCCGGTCAGGAGCATCGTGTCGGGATCAACCGACTCGATGCCTTTGTGAATCGACATGAGCGCGGGCTCAGGCACGACCGTAAAGGAGGCAACTCCACCCGTGTTCATCACCGGGGTGACGACTTGGGCGGCGGGCTGACTCACCACGGTGGGGGCGGGAGCAGGGCGCTCGGCGATCCGAGCGACCTGGGCTTCGAGCTCCTTGGTGCGGAGCTCAGCCTGCTGAGCCTGCTGTTCCGCTTGATAGAGACGGACGGCGCTCACACAGTCGCCCACCGAGACGCGGGCCTGAGCCTCACATCCCTCCCGAATCTGCTCGGGGGTGAGGAGGTCGCCTGCGAAGGCGGAGGTGGAGAAGATGAGGGCGAGGAGGAAGAAGATGTTCATGTCGGAACTCCTTGGCGATTGCTCGCCTGTAGGTGGGGTGGTCTCGCGCGGAGTTGGGAGCGAGGACCATTCCTCCTCCGACTACCGCGCAGACCTCATGAGGGCATTGATGTGCTGGTCGTTGCAAGCGGACTGCTCCGCGACCGTCAGCACGGATCGGTTCATCGGACACGGCACGATCGCCACGCTCGAGGACTGAGCACCGGGGACACCACTCGTGATGGGCGTGTTGCTCGGCGTCGCGAGGGTCGGAAGACCGCTGGCAGGTGCACCCGTGGACACGAGCCCCACGCCGGGGACGTAGGTTACCGTCCCAGGGGCATAGCCGGTCTGCTGACCACTGCCGTAACTGTAGCTCTGCCCGGCACTGAACCGAACGTCACCTTCAGCATCGCGGACCAGGGACACAGGCACCCCCTTGTCCAGGGCCTTGTCAGCCAGGTTGAAGGGACGACTGTCGGCGGCGTGAACCACTGTGGCCGCACCATGCGCGGTCCCACTGTACGTCACTTCGAGTCCCGTTTCCGGGTTCACGTGACGGACAGTCGCGCACCCCGCAGTGAGGATGGCGAACAAGAAAACCAGGAACATGTTGATGCTTCGCATCGGACTCTCCTTTCTCAAAGTTTGGGTTTGGGTTGAAAGAACAGAACACACATCTATTCCTAGGAAACAAAGCCTAGAAGCGCGTTCTCTTCTTTCAAATGCGTATTCAATGAACGTAGAAAGATACCATATTTTGGCCCTTTTGTCAATGGAATCAAACAAAACCTGCATTCTACCTAGATAATCTATATTAATTAAACCCTTATTTGTCGGGGGCTGAGCCCCCGACAAATCGAGCCCCCGACAAATCAACAAAAACCTAACCAGGTCGGAAGCTTCGCTTCCGACCTGGTTGATGAAATGAACTTATTGAAATAAAAAAGCGGTTATCGTGAGATAACCGCCGTGCCCTGAGATTCAGGGGCAGTGAAGAACGTTCTTCTTCTTGTCTGGGTGCACCTTAGGATCAGCGCACAGAGCAGCCTTGCTGAACGGTGCAGGAGCTGGAACGACTACCGTAACCGTCGGAGCGGGAGGTGTGACCGAAGCCCCACCACTGCATCCACTCATCCCAGAGCGCATGGCTCCGAAAAGGATGATGACGAGCACGAGTCCGAAGACTCCGTTCATCACCCAGGTCAGTGGGTTCTTGATCGCGGTCTGCCCGTCCGGCAGAACTTGCGACCGACTCAAGATCCAGCCAAGCACTCCTGCTGCAATGGCAAGAAGTGCAAGCTGTCCAATGAGGGTGTCTGAGAAGCCCACCATCATCGTCCACGCCACCCCCAGATACCCAGGCGACGTCGAGGGATCCCAGATGAACGCGAGTGCGAGCGGGATCATGACGAGTGCATAGGTCATGAGAGGACCCATGCGATCGACGGCCTGTTCCACTTTGTGGCGGTACCTAGCGTCGACCAACATTGATCCAACGGCGATGCTTCCACCAACTGCGATCACGGCAGTGAGTCGTGCTTCTACCGGTCTCCCCAAGAGCGCCAAGTAGGCATTGATGGTTGGCAGAAGGAATCCGAAAATCCTCAATTTCCGCGTGAGAGCCACCACCCCTTCTTCGCTCCAGGAAGGGATGATTTTTTCGAGCATGGCTGTCATGGAACGGAAGATCAGCGCCCCTCGTTCGAGGAAGAAGATCATCCAGCCGGCAATGATGGCAGTCGCCAGGACAAACCTGAGCGGGGACATTGTGTGACCGAGGAGGCTTGCGCTCGGAGCACTGAGCTCCTGCGTCAGGCCTGCGGTGTACAGAAAGATGGCGATGAGGAACAACGTGACCCAGACGCCTGCGGCGGCGATCATCGGGGACGTAATTCCAACCACCAGCATGCATGTAGGCAACCAACTGGTTCCATTGAGCGCCGAGGAACGACGCACACGCCTGAGCGTGCGCACGACCTTCGTCCAGCCAGGTTGTTCACCACCAAGCCACATGTCAAAGACGACCTGCTCGAGAGCGTCGATGTCATCCGGGTGGAGCTCTCCGTCACGATCTCCTCCTTGGAGCAGTCGTGCGTCGAACGCCTCGCCCACCAGCTCTCGCATGAGAGTGGCGCTTGGCTTTGCTTTCACCAGCGTTTGGACCAGCCCCTCGCTTTCTTCGTGGGCGAGTGGATCTGATCCACCGCTTTCACGCAGACGCCGAGCAAGCGCGAGGTTGTACCCTCGCAGAACGCGCCAGACCTTGGGTCCCCAGATGTCGTACTCGCCGGGCTTGGGCGCAAGGAGACGTTTGATCGTTTTCGCATCCTCCTCGGAGAAATGCTTGTATCCGATCATCTGCACCGCGTCGTGAAGTGCGAACGGACCGATGATGTTGGGCTTCTTGGGCTGATCCGTGACAGGTCTGTTAGTATTCCCCTGTCGAACCTGTCGAGTGGTCGTCTGGGTGTACTCAGAAGCATGACGCGCCGTCATTGCCTCCGCATCCAAGAGGATCGGAACATTCTGACCGTCGAACCTGATCGACCCGTCGGCGTTCCGTGCAGGCACGAGCACCCGAGTCGGGAACTTCTCGAGCCAGAGGAACACTCCGGCGTCCAGCTGTGCCTTTCGGTCCGCTGTGGGCTTGAGGTCACTTGAGACCACTCCATCGATGCTCTTGTGAGCGATTCGTTCGAGCACGTCTGCTGTTGCATCAGTCCCGGCGACCAGAGACGGTCCCGCCATCTTGAGCACTTGCCGAAGTGCGATCACAAACGGTCGCTTGTCACCAGACCACAGATCATCTGCTTGCTTGGTGAGAAGCTCACCACCCTTGTTGAAGAGGATGTGTGTTCCTAGGCGGAAGCCTGGGATCGATGAAAGGAGTCCAACAACCTGCTTGGCCGTCTCATTGTGATCCATCCCTGAAGCGATCGCCCTTTCGATGATAGGCTCAGCCACCTCTTCGAACTTGCGCTTGTAGGCGCTCATTGCGAACTGTTGCGCGATTGAAGCCATGAAGTCCTCCATGTGCGGCTCAGTGAGCCGACTTGTGCGAGTTGAGTTGTAGGGTACGTGATACTTTATCCAGCCTATTCCCTTTCGGAAACAGATGAAACAAAGCAAAAGACCTTCTCTTGTTAGGCAAATGCCGCACATGAAGAAGGTCTCTATTTACACTGTTTTATCGTTTTTGTCAACCGTTTTAAGTGTTACTCAGTAACAAATGTGAGTTCAGAAAAGGGTTGCTTGTTCTTAATGGCTTTCGTAATAAGCACGCGATCACTGTTGCGATTGAGCATTACTCCCCCGACTACTCGCTCGGACCGCTCAAACACTTGTGTGATTCCTCCTGACTCCAGGCTTCCAATCAAGTGAACGTTGTCTGCTTCCGCGAGTTCTGTGTCCCCTACAAAAATACATTCCAACCCAAAGATGTTTATGGAGTACGAACTTACAAGTTCGAACGCAACACGTTCTCCCGCCATCACGCGTGCCACATGTCTCCCTTGGCTCATTGCGTTCTGCCAGTTCATAAGCACAAGCTGACGCCCAAGCACAACATCCTCAAACTCAGCCACATCTCCGGCTGCATACACGTCCGGAACGTTTGTTTCCAAAAACTGATTTGTCTTTACCCCACTCCCCAACTCAACTCCTGCGTCGCGCAACCAAGAAAAATCGGGGATCACTCCCACCCCCACACCAAGCAGAGTCACTTCATGCGTCCCTTTTGGAGTCACAAATCCCGTAAGTTCTTTCTCGCCAATGAGATCTTTCAATTCAGCGCGCGTATGAAGCTCGACTCCCCCATCGACCAACACCTTGTTCACAAGCTCACCCGCTTCAGGCAAAAGTGCGCGTGACCAAAACTTGTCTCCGCGATACGCAAGCGTGATCGGAAGGTTCATCTCCCGAAACAGCTCAAGATACTCACACGCAATAAACCCACTTCCGTAAATTCCCATCCGTGCATCCATTCCCCGCTCAGACAAGAGTTGTAAAAGATGATCCGCGTCATCGATTGTGCGCAAGTAAGAGACTCCACGCAGATCAACTTCTAATGGTCTTGGCACGGTTCCAGAAGCAATAAGCAGTTTGTCGTACGGAAGCTCTCTTTGATCTGAAATGCGTACAAATTTATTGCGCGTATCCAACTGTTCTGCAACTACCCCGGGGAGCCATTCAATGTTGTGTTCCTGGTACCAAGTAGCCGGTTTCAAAAACACGCGCTCACGCGACACTTTCCCTTTGAGGTAATGCCCAAGTAAAACGCGCGAATATAGAGGATGCTGTTCCTCATCAACAATCGTAATCTCTGCTGAAGCATCGCTTTTCCGCAATACTTCAGCTGCCGTTGTGCCAGCAATCCCTCCACCAATAATCAAATATCGCATAGTCTACATGTCTGGGAATAACTGTGTCCCTGCTTCGTCAAAAATGAAAATCGCAAGCGTAGGACAAGATTGTGCTCCAAGAATAATATTTTCCATTTCATCCTCGGTGACTTCAAGCCAACGCTCATAGGTCGATCCACCAGGTTCTGTTCCATGATCTAATACCCATGCTTTGTTCTCTTCGTTCATTTGAAATGTTTCTGGAGCGATAGTGACGCATGATGCTGCACCAATACACAGGTCTGGATCAACTTGGACACGAATCTTTGGCATATTTATTCTTCGATAAATGTAATAGAGGTAAGTTCAGGACAGGTGTCGGCCACAAGTTCTTCGAGACTTTCTTTGTAGGATGATGAACACGCACACCCAGAACAGAATCCAGAAACACGAAATGTAACGTGGGGCGCATCCACCTCGACGACCTCGATAGATCGACCAGCTGCGGCAAGAATCGGTTTGAGATGTATGAGGCGCGCTTCGAGACGTTCTTTATACTCCATACTACCCGAAATACTTTTCTTTATAAAAACGAATGAGCTCTTCAACGGCTGGAAGGCACCCTGGGTTTCCAATTCCCACCTTCGTTTTTTGTTGCACAAGCTCGATTGTGTGTGCCCCTTCAAGGACCGCTTCCTCAATATCCTTATCTGTTACTTTTGAAACGGGATCGATGATACGAGAGGCTTCGACAATGATTTTATCAAATTGTTCGATGCGACGGTAATAGTCATTGATTGCGTCACGCAGCGCCTTGTCACACAACACAGAACAATGGAACTTTCTCTGAGGAAGACCTCCCAGACGTTCCATGATGTCCTGAGGCTTTAGGGCACGCGCTTCTTCGAGGGTCATCCCCCCATTTTCTGTCACAATAACACTAGCTATCGACGTGCTTGCAATCGCAGATCCACATCCAAACGTCTTCCATCGGAAATCGAGAATACGCTCAGTTCCAGACTCAACCTTGAGCCAGACACGCAATTCATCTCCGCATGCTGGGGATCCAACTTTTCCGATCGCATCAAACTCTGCTTCGTCTGCATCATTCAACATGAAATTTCGAGGATTGAAAAAATGATCTTTTACGACGTCCGTGTAAAACCAAGACTTCGCATTATCTGCGGTCGTGACATCCCCCTGTGTTCCTTTTACTGGTTCTTGCTTATGGGTCATACAAAATATTTTTCATCAACGCTTACAGGACTGAGTGCACGTAGTTTTTCAACAAGAGGAGGAAGAACTTCCAGAACATACTCTACATCTTCCTGAGTAGTTTCTGCTCCGAGACTGAATCTGATAGATCCGTGGGCAACTTCGTACGGAAGTCCAAGCGCCAAAATGACATGACTTGGGTCCAGACTCGCACTCGTGCAAGCCGAGCCCGTGGACGTATACACACCAACTGCATCCAAATACAGAATCATCGCCTCACCTTCAATATCCATGATTGAAATATTTACATTGTTTGGAAGGCGTTTTGTGGTGTGTCCGTTTAATCGTGTTTTCTTGATCGAGGATCGGATGCCTTCGATGAGTTTTTCTCGTAGTGGAATAAGTCGCGCTGATTCAGCCTCACGATTTGCTTGAGCCAGCTCAAGCGCCTTTGCCATACCAACAATCCCTGCCACATGTTCTGTTCCAGGACGAATCGCGCGCTCTTGAGCTCCCCCAAACTGAAGTGGTTGAAGTTTTATCCCGCGTTTAAGATAGAGCAACCCAACTCCTTTGGGTCCATACATCTTTGAACCATTCAGAGTCAGCATATCGACATGGAGTTTCTCAATGTCGAGTTCAAGATATTCAGGTGTCTGACATGCATCTGTGTGAAAGCGAAGTGCTGGACGTTTGTGTTCCTCGCGCCACGCCGTAATCATCTTTCCAATGTCGGCGATAGGCAAGATGGTTCCGATTTCATTGTTCGCATACATGATCGAGACGAGAATGGTGTCATCTCGCAGTGCCTCACGCACCTGTTCCACAGAAATAAGACCTTCTCGATCAGGACTCAGATAAGTTACCTCAAATCCTTCCTTCTTTTCTAAATGAATCATGGCTTCCAAAACAGCATGATGTTCAAAAGTGGTTGTAATGAGATGTTTTCCTTGCTCCTGATTTTTTCGTGCATATCCCAGTATCGCCAAGTTGTCGGATTCTGTTCCTCCTGAAGTAAAGAGAATCTCATCCGGACGAACATGAAGAATTTGAGCGATATGAGACCTCGCTGTATCTACGTCATCTTTCACAATCTTCCCAAGAGAATGAAAGCTGGAAGGGTTTCCAAACTTTTCATCAAGATACGGCAACATCACCTCACGCACCAAAGGATGCACAGGGGTAGTAGCCGCATGATCAAGATAGACTTCACGTTTCATAGTGTGCGGAGCATATCAAAAAAAGGCTTTTATTTCAAGCCTTTTAATGCGAAACCTATTCTAAGATGCTGTCTCCCTCGAAATCACTAAATAGTTCCGGATCTTCCAAATAACGTTTAAAACATGTTTCAGAGCAAAATGTAAGAACCATGCCATCGTATTCAGTTGTGTACGCCATACTTAAATCCTCAAGAGGAGATTCACAAACGTCACAAATATCATGATTCTCGTCAAAAGGAAGTTCTTTTGAACCGTTCATATGTCTCTATCATACCTCTACACCAAAATAGGATGCAACTAGCCGACCAATCACGTATCCAATACCCGCCGCAGCCAAAGAAACCGTAAGCATTTCGAGCCCGCTTCTGATTTTTGATGTCTTTGTAAATGATGCTGCCCAATATCCGACAACAAAGAGGACTGTGGCTGTGAGGATGATTGCTGGAAGAACAGCTTGCTCAACAGGAAGAACAAAGTAGAAGAATAATGGAAAAATGCCCCCAATTAAGTAAAAGATTCCCATGACGATTCCTGCGCGAATTGGATGAGAGACTTCTTCATCAGACTTTAGACCTTTCCGATTGTGAAACAGCAATTCTGCCTCGCGCGCATGTTTTGTCGAAAGATAACTTCCCGCAGACATAGACGTCGCTTCCGCAAACAAAATAACGAGCCCAGAAAGAATCACGACATACGTACTCTGCGTTCCAACTGCAATTCCCGTGATAGCTCCCAGAGTTGAGACAAGAGAGTCCTCAAGACCAAAGACGATCTCGCGCATTGAGTCCACAATTTCATGTCGAAGTCTTTTTCCATCCATACCATTCTATTATATACTGTGATCACTCTTAATAGAATTCTGATTATGCAAATTCCAGAACCTCTTCATGCCTACGATAAACTAACTCTTCTTGTCGTTGCTGACTCCAAGCACGCCAAAACCTTTCTTTTGAAAGATCGCGAGGTAACCCCTTTGGCTGAAATCCTGAACGATTTCCCTTTGAAAGACAATGAGAAATCAAAAGAAGCGGAGACCATGTCTCCTGGAGGCATTCGATCAGGACACACCGAAGAAAAGCTTGATCTTGAAAAAGAGCGACATTTCTCCCACACACTTGCCACAGAACTCATGCATCGTCTTCAGGAAAAAACCTTTGAAGATCTCATCCTTGCCGCTCCACAGGAGCATCTAAATGAGATCGTCAAAGCCCTTCATAACGACGTCAGGGCACGACTCGTCACATCAATCCCAAAACTTCTCACAAACGAACCTGTTCAAGACATTCTTGCTCGCATCAACCAAGAAGCTTAACAAAAAAACGGCCTAGGCCGTTTTTTTTATCACATCGTTTATCCAGGTCTTCAACAAATCTACTAGATTCAATCCCTCGGCTTGGATGGCTTTAGGTGTCAGTGACTCTGAAGTGAGTCCAGGAATGGTATTGATTTCGAGAAACCAGATTTCTCCCGCGTGATCCACAATCATGTCAGTGCGTGTCAGGTGACGCGCGTGAATAAGTGTGTGAACTCGTAGCGCCATTTCCTGTAAACGAATTGCAAGATCTTGATCGATTTGAGCGGGGCAAATCTCATCACACAGGGTCGCATTATACTTACTTTCATAATCGAAGAACGCATTCTTGGAACGAATCTCAATCACTGGCAATGCTTGTGGTTGAGCATCTGTTTGGATAACCGCGACGGTAAACTCTCGGCCTTCAATATACTCCTCAATAAGCAGTTCCTCTTCTTTTGAAAGGATTGTTTGCAAAGACTCTTCATCTTGAATGATCTGGACTCCATGAGAGCTCCCTTCATTTACAGGTTTGGCAACAACGGGAAAGATCCCTGTGTAGGGAGCAGAACGTTTTAGAAGCACCCAATCGGCCGTCTTCACTCCATCTGCACGCACAAGACGTTTGCACATCGCCTTATCCATTCCAATTGCATGCGCCTCAACACCAGAAAAAACGTAGGGAATTTCCAGCGTTTCTAAAAACCCTTGAATGACTCCATCTTCTCCCCCTTTCCCATGAAAGACAGGAACAGCTACTGAAAAATCAGAACGTTTTGAAATAAAAAGGGGTAGATCACGAGGAAAATCGAATACTTGTACATCAAAATT
>JABMNY010000046.1 GCA_013204385.1 Candidatus Uhrbacteria bacterium | reverse complement strand
GTCTTGAACCTATCCTATTTTCAACTTTTTGTCAATGATACCCAAATGAAAAACTGGATCTCAGAGAGATCCAGTCGTAGAGCTGTAAAGCTCAGAACTAGTAGGGCAACATGACCCCGCCACTGAAGTTGTAGCCGTAGCCAGTGTTACCCGGCGTACCTCCACATCCATCAGAGTCACCGGAAGCGGCACAGAAGCCACTTCCACCGATTGTGTTACAGACAGCCACGTCCGGGCGAACCCAGTCGGAGCAGTCGTTGACGTTCACAAGGGAAACTCCGTCTGTCCCCACGGAAGATACGGGGAATCCGTAGGAGTAGCCGGAGCCATTCGGCGCAATGCACCATGCCGGCGTACTGACCCCACCCACTGTGATGTAGGTCAGAGGGACAGCGGTCGAAGCCGACAGTCTGTTCACTGCACCATTGCCCTGGACATAGATGGAGACTCCGCTCCAGTCGGGACCAATGAGGTTTTCGGCAATGAGACAGAGGTCGGTACCCACGACCATGTGGGCATCGGCGCCGTTCAAGATGCTGTCGGAATCGTCATCGCCACAATAGGCGTGATCTGCACCGTCGGTGAAACCATTGCAGTCGTTGTCGAGACCATCTGAGCAGTTGTCCTGCAACAGATGATACCCAGAACTGTTGATGTCGAGGTCGAAGTCGTACTCGACCCCGTCGGGGTTGACGGAGGCGTCGTTGTCGTCGCAGTCTTCGCACGAAGCGTACCCGTCGCCGTCGTTGTCCGGGAATCCTTCGTCCTGCAGACCGTCGCAGTCGTTGTCCGCGCCGTCACAGAGCTCCGTGGCACCAGGGTAGGTGGTCGGGTCTGTATCGTCACAGTCCGTCCGACTGGTCACGTATCCGGAAGGCCGGGTACATGCGGTCTGAGAAACGTTGGGATCACCGTAGGTGTCGCCGTCAGAATCGGCATACCAGGTACTGGTGGTTCCCTCGTCAATCTGCCCGTTGCAGTTGTCGTCGTAGCCGTTGCACCGCTCGGTGGCCATCGGATGCACCGCAGAATCGGTGTCGTCACAGTCGGAGTCGAATGACTGGTACCCGGAAGGGCGTGTACACGCCATTTGAGTGTTGTTTGCGTCACCGTAGCCGTCGGCATCCGAATCGCGGTACCACAGACTTCCATCCACCGCGTCCTCGTCGGTGAAGGCGTCACAGTCGTCGTCGTAGCCGTTGCAGTACTCCGGAGCGCCGGGGTATACGTCAGCGTCACCATCGTCGCAGTCGATCCGACTGGTCACGTAACCGGAAGGCTGCGTGCAGGATACCCGATCTTGGTTACGGTAGCCGTAGCCGTCGCCGTCCGCGTCAATATACCAGGTGCTGGCGTCCGCGCTGGTGTCCGGGTCGGTGGACCCGTCGCAGTCGTTGTCCGCGCCGTCGCAAACTTCCGTGGCGCCAGGGTTCACCTGAGCGTCGGTGTCGTCGCAATCGGTAGAGCTGAGAACGTAACCGGAGGGCTGCGTGCAGGCAATCTGAGTGGCGTACGCGCCATACCCGTCGCCGTCCCCATCGCGGTACCAGACAGATCCAGTGGCGTCGTCGTCCGACGAATCGCAGTTGTCGTCGATACCGTTTCCACACACCTCGGCTACGCCGGGGTTCACAGAGGGATCGGTGTCGTCACAATCGTCGGTGTTGTCCACAAAGCCCACAAGGGCTTCGCAGCCCTCGGCCTCGATCGCACTACCACCGTACCCGTCGCTGTCCTGGTCGGCGTACCACGTGGTGGTCACTCCTTCGTCCACGTCGCCGTCACAGTCGTCATCGAGGTCGTTGCAGACCTCGACAGCGCCGGGGTATACGTCAGCGTCGGTATCGTCGCAGTCGTCGGTGTTGTCCACAAAGAGACTCGACGACTCACAAGCCTCCAGGACCATGTCCATGGTGCCGTAACCGTCCCCATCCAAGTCGGCGTACCACGTCGTGGTCACACCTTCGTCCACCTGTCCGTCGCAGTTGTCATCGATCTCGTTGCAGATCTCTTCGGCGCCAGGAAAGATGGTGGGGTCGGTGTCATCGCAATCATCATCGACGGAATAACCGTCGCCATCAGCATCATCGACTTCCGAATCCGAGTTGGAATCTGAATCGATGTCGAGCGCTGTATCAAGCTGTGTATCCGAACCGTCCTTTTTCTGAGGAAGTTCCGGCATGGCACAGCCGACGATGAACCCAATGAGAGACACAAAATAAAGAACCAAATAGGGAAAGCGCACAATAACTCCTTAAACTTGCGCTAAACCAGGATACACACGTCTTTTGCTAAACATGCCAATCCCTTCTGAAGGTCCAATCTCCTCAGAAGGAATAACCACGATCCAAAGAATGTCCGTTTGTCAAAGCGTTAAAAGGTTCATTCAGGACAAAGTAGCTTAGCAAAAATTTCCTAATTTGTCAATAGACAAATGACACAATTTGCATGTTTTTGGCTATTTTATTTGGGATAAATTGCTGAATTCTAAATGAATCTGACTCTTTGGGTAGCTATTAGAAAGATCCCGTGCAGAGACGAACTAAATACGCTATCGTAAAAGAAGTAACCCATACATTTATTCTATGTCTCATTCCATTCAACTTCCCCTCCTTTTACAACTCGGGTTAAACGAATCAGAATCTCTCGTTTATGAACTCCTCCTCCAACAAGGTCCACAGACAGGATTAGCCATTACAAAGAGCTCCGGTCTTACCAAAGGGGTTGTTTATAATGCGCTTGCCTTATTGCGTGAAAAAAACCTTGTCGAAGAACAAAAAGGGAAAAAGAAAATCTTCGCCATTACCAGCCCAGAATCCTTACAATCCATTGCTCAGTCTCTCTCCGTCCGAGCTCAAGCTCTTCAAACACAAGTCGAATCACTTCTCCCTACGCTTCACAATCAATATCTCTTAACAACAAATCGACCAACCCTTCGCATCGCTATTGGTTTGGAACAGGTAAAAAACGTCTACCTAGAATTTCTTACAAAAAAAGACCCTCTCTATAGTCTCATCGGAATCGAAGAAATTGACACAACCCTCCTCCATTGGCTTGATCACACATGGGTAAGCCTCCGCAGAGCAAAGCAGATTCCTTCAACCGTTGTTTATTCAAACAGTAAAGGTATGAACGCGTATTCAGAGACCCACACAAAGTCTCTGCGCAAGACCATCTTTGTTTCCCATGAAAAATTTCCATTTGAAGGAGAGGTTCTTATAGGTTCAGATCGGGTGGCCTTGATACAGACTCATGGGGATCTCATGGCAACCGTCCTGGAAAGCAAAGCTCTTGCAAAAACACTTCGATCTACCGTCCTTGCATTGCAAAGCCTTTCAAAAACATCCGGTTAACCGGATGTTTTTGAAAGAGCCAAAAAGTTTATCGCCTCCTAATACTTATTCTTTGTCATTTTCTGATAATACACGCTCTACCGTTTCTACAATCACTTGCGTCTGGGGATCGATTTCAAGGTTTACAAAATCTCCAATCCCCCTTGTTCCAAACCGCGTAAGACGAAGTGTCTCGGGGATAAACCACACCTGAAATGTTCCCTGCTTTTTATCTGCATCGACCACCGTTAAACTGGCGCCATCAAGTCCGACAAATCCTTTTGAAAAAAGGAATCGCATCCAGACTGGGTCAACACCAAACGTCATGACCTTATTATTCTCCTGGTCATCAATTGCAACAATTTCTGCCATGGTCGACACATGCCCGCTCATCGGGTGCCCACCAATCTCATCACCCATCTTTGCACTGCGTTCGATATTTACTGAGTCTCCCTGATGAAGCGATCCAATAGTCGTCTTCTGGAGGGTTTCCTGCATCGCATCAAAACTCACACGATTATTGGCAATCGATGTAACCGTAAAACACGTTCCATCAACTGAAACACTCGCACCCGTCTGAAGTCCTTCAATCAAATGATCCGGAAACTCAACACAAAATGACTTCAATCCTGTTTTCTCCTCAACCTTCACAACCGGACAAAGCGCTTGAATAATTCCTGTATACATAATACGGACAGCTTGCCCCAAATGAAGAGACTCAGCAAGCTCTGGTATACTGACGCACATATGCCACCAGAACGATGAGGGGATGGACCCCCACCAGAAATAAACAAAGAGCGTGCGTCGCAAGAGCGAGAGTTTGATTGGGAGAACGGGGAGATCCCTCGCTCTGAGATTGAGATTAAAGCCACGCGAGGAGGTGGTCCTGGAGGACAAGCCATCAACACGACATCCAATAACATGGAGGTGCGTTGGAGTATTGGAAACTCCAGATCGCTTTCAAATGAACAAAAGACTGTCTTGCGAGAATATGCAAAGAGTCGTGTCACAAAAGCAGATGAACTCATCTTTACGTGCCAGAGTGAACGCTCACAACTTCAAAATACAAACGAAGCACTGAATAGACTGAACGAACTCGTTCGGGAGGCTCTCACTCCTGAAACACAACGTATTCCTACAAAAAAAACAAAGGGACGAAAAGCAAAAGAACGTCGCTTAAACGAAGTTGGGAAAGACAAAAAGAAGGCTCGAGGAAAAGTAAAAGACTGGGACTAAGTAAAAACCCGCTCCTGGCGGGTTTTCTGATAAAGAAAAATCCTCCCGTGCGTTTGGGAGGAAGGTCATCAACGTTCACGAGAGGATACCTCGGGTATGTGCAATTCTCTCATTGATGATGCGAGCAACTTCATCTGGAGCAAGGCGACTTCCACTCACGCGAGGACTTCCTCCGATGGTATTTCCCCCACCCCACATATCAGTTCCGACACACCCCTCAGCCTGATTGAGTGCTGTGAGAATCTGCGGGATGCGAAAGGAACGAATGAGAGGCGACATGCGACCGACTGAATAGGTCTTGGTGCCATCTGGGCGATCTTGGACAGACACGAACGCTTTGGTTCCTCGAGCGAACATGGCGGTTCGAGCCTGTGCTCCATATTCGCGAACCATTTCCCAACCGTCTCCCCCGCCAATGACGTCATAGGCAATCGAGAGATCAATTTCGTGTCCCCCCGAGACGATATGCTCCTTGATCCGCAGTAGTACGTCACGAACAATGGATTCGAACTCGTGCGAATCGCGCCGAGCAAGTCCTCCGGAAAGCCGGAAGTTCGTGTAGGGCTGAAACACCCAGGCAAGCTCGCGCAGAATCTGGGCATCGATTGGAAACGGATACGCTCCTGCGGTGGAGTCCATCATATCCTCCGCGTGCACAAGACGATTGAGACGTGGATTGAAAACCATTTCAGCGAGCGGACACTGATCCAGAACGAAGTACGCTGTACATACGTCCTGATCGCAATCGTTTGCAAACACATCCATCTGCACCCTTCCGTTTGGCAGACGAAATCCATCCGCTAGTCCTTGCCGTGCGTACATGAGTGCTTGTGCGCAGGTCGCGCGCGTTGCAAGTCGATCACAATCTTCGTGATGATTGAGATTCAAACGTGGCCCTTCTTCATCGAACAATGTCGCAGTACTCACATACCCATCAATTGCGATGGAATAAGCTGGTTTGCTTGTGCAGAACTCCTTCCAACTCATCGGAGGAGTTCGTGGTTCCATGTGGAGAACGACTGGCATAATGCCTCCTTTAACCAATTGAGACCTTACTCTCCAAAAACGCTTTGTCAATAACCTTCCCGTGATCTACGCAATCCGCTAAACTAGAATCATATGACCTCATTTCTTCTTGTCTCGATTTTGTTCTTTATTCTCTGGCTCGTCTTCTTTTTGTTTTCAAATGAAACACGCAAAGAACAACTCATCATGAGTATTGTGGGACTGATCTTGTCTCCGGGCATTCTCGTCGTCGCGGCATACGACTTTCGTAATATCATTTCTGACCAAACAACAAGCCATGTCGGAATTGAGGACTTCCTGTTCGTGTTCTCATTCTTTGGAATCGCTGCCGTTATTTATCAAATCCTGGTCGGTCGTCATGCACATAAGCTTCGTGGGTCCCGCTATGAAATGGAGCACATCGGACATTGGATCGGGCATCTCGCGCTGATTCTAGGAATTTGGGCGTTCGTGACACTCATGCTCATTCACGTCTTTGCACTTTCCAGCGTTCAAAGCCTGATTGTAGGTGGACTCTTCATCGGCATCTACATCATTGCCGATCGGCACGACCTCACTATGAACGCACTCCTATCAGGAATCTTCATGGCAGGCCTCATCTTTATTATTGAACAACTCTTCTTCGTCCGCCTCTTCCCTCTGGACGCCTCCACCTTCTGGCAATTCAATGCCCTTTCCTCCTTCGTGATCGGAGGCATCCCCATGGAAGAACTCATGTGGGCAGCAGTCGCCGGATTTACCATCGGCCCTCTATACGAATGGCTAAGACGCTACGAACTCAAATAAAAAAGACCCCGAGACGTGTTCTCGGGGTTTTTAGTTTGCGAGTATCTTGCGTAGACACTCGATGGCGCGGTAGTGATCGAAGCCCATCCTGTCGGGCGTGAGCGAGTCGAGGTCTACGATGTGCACCGCACGGGCGTCCGAACCAGC
This sequence comes from Candidatus Uhrbacteria bacterium, assembly GCA_013204385.1. Classification (GTDB taxonomy): domain Bacteria; phylum Patescibacteriota; class Patescibacteriia; order UBA9934; family GWF2-40-263; genus UBA12478. The sequence goes on along the minus strand of JABMNY010000046.1, from coordinate 21,176 downwards.
CATCGCCGACGCAAGAACATCCTCACTCACAGGCATCCAGTAGACATGCGCCGTGCGGTGCCCTGGACGAGGATCTCGACCAGGAGCAGAAAGTTCGATGAGATAGTGGAGGTCTGATTCTGCGACCTCTACCCCAACCTCTTCCATGAGCTCTCGCACGACCGCTTCCTCAAGACTCTCCCCTCCCTCAACGTGTCCGCCTGGGAAGACAAGCTTGTCCATGAAGGGAGCTTTCGTGCGCTCAATGAGAAGCACACGTCGACCACACACGAGAACACCATCAACAGTGAGGATTGTTGCCGTTGTCATATTCATCTCCTTACTTGTATCCATCAGAGTCTGGGTTTGGTGGCACACGCTCAGCGTTTTCTTGCGTTCGAAGAATCACATTCAGTGGACCATCGCCGATCTGCCACTTTGGGTACAGCTTCTGCCCACAAGAGGGACAGATGACCCAGAAGGTCGTATCGCCTTCCCAGTCCGTCGAGTGATCGATGTCCTCAAGCTCGATCTCGATGAGCGCGAAGCATCCATCAACACGATTGACTCCCATTCCGCAAACGGGATGCGCGCAACGAATTGTCACGGACCACTTCTTCTCCCCTGCAACGATCTTGGCCATGATGTTCTCCGTTGTTTTGAATGAACTCCTGCGAGCACTCACTCGCAAAACCATCATGCCAGCCAGCCCTCAATTATTATAGAGAAAGTCGTGTCATGATTGACTTCAAGTAGAAAAATGTTATATTTTAGCCAAAAGCTAGACTCAATTATTTACGAAAAAAGTTGTAAATATGAATGTAACCTTACTTGAGCAGAAAGAAATCACCGAAGTACTTACTTCTTTTGGCTTTAACCCAAAGGACCAAGAGGTGTACTTAGCACTGCTCACACATGGTCAAACCACGCTTACTCCGCTTTCAAAAGTTCTCGGGATTCCTGTAAGCACCGTTCAATCCTCCATAAACCGATTGATCGATCGTGGAGTCGTAGAAGTCAGTAAACAAAAAAGTCGCTCGCTCTACGAAGCAAGTGACCCTGATGTCTTTCGCATGATTCTCAAAGAACAAGCCAATGGAATCGCGGGCATTCTTCCGCTTCTTGATAAACTCAAAACCGAGTCGCACACCACACCAAAACTTCGTGTCTATCATCGCGAACGCGTGTCTGAAATATTCTCCGCAAGTCTCGCGTGTAAAAGTGGCGTTGTGTATGAGATCGTTTCAGCAAATGATTTTCAACAGGTCATCGGTGAAAAATATCATTACTCACGCAGACGCATAAAAGCAGGTGTTCAACTCAAGAGTCTTCGTGTCCGTTCGCATGAGATAAAACAATACAACCGATCTATCCATAAACGTGAATTGCGCGAAGCACGCTTCCTTCCTCCAAACATGACGTTTCATACAAGCATTTCATTTTGGGATGATACCGTTGCTTTTTTCTCGACAAAATCAGAAGGTATTCATTGGACGATTCAGAGCAAAACATTCCGCGAAATGTTTCAGCAACTCTTTGATCTTCTCTGGACTGTCTCTGGAACCATGGAAACGCTAGTCGAACCCCCTGTTCATAAGGTACAATAGGGTTAGTTATGTCCGAGCTTCACCACACGCTTCATGTTTCTGATTGGCTCTCCACACAGGAGGGGAAGCTTTCGGTTGATGTTATCGAGACGCGAGAGGAAATCATTGTCCGTTCCGCGATTGCTGGTGTTCGAACAAAAGATATTGATATTACCCTTTCTGATGACACGCTCACCATTCGCGGTTCTCGCGATCACGCGTGTGAAGAAACGAGAACGGATCAAATTCATGTCCAGGAATGTCACTGGGGGGCCTTTTCTCGCACGATTATCTTACCTGCGCATATTGATGCAGACTCCGTAGACGCCACACTCACACGGGGGATCTTGACGATTCGGCTAAAAAAAGTTGAGATGGAGAAAAGAATCCCAGTCCTTGAACTGGATGACCTTTAATCGCTCTTCAGGTATGGACCACAATTTACTTAATGAAACACACCCCCTCTCGAATTCGGCTCCGAGAGGTTTTTGGAAACTTGGAATCGTGATTCTCGTTTCTGTACTGGCAGGACTCCTCCTCTTTGGGGGAGGCACGTACGTTTGGGCACAGCAATATGAAGGACGTATCCCTCCCCGCACATCCATTGACGGCATCGCCGTTGGAGGACTCGATCCTGAAACGGTCCGAACAGATTTTCAAAAACGGATTGATACAATTCTCACAAACGGAATTGAAATCCAGGTTAATGGAGAACAGAAAGAACTCCAACTCTCAACGCGCACAGAAACGGCACTCATCGATGACGTCGAGTTTGGATTAGACGAAACGTTCGCACAACTTCTTAACGCCCACCGAGAAAACCCTCTTGCAGATACCTATCAGATGATCGCCTCTTTCATCCGTCCTACGTCTATGACCCTTCCGATCACGATTCAAAAAGAACGCATCCAAGCAACAATCCTCACCCTTTTTCCTGAAACAGAACTCCTCTCCCAAAATGCCCGCTTTATTTTGACAGAGGAGAATTCCGAATGGTCTATTGCTGTGCAAGCAGGAACACCCGGAACAGAGTTTCAATGGGAACCATTCTTTGAACAATTCAGCTATCAACTAAGTCAATTTGAGACAACTCCAATTAGTCTCACAGTTATGGATCAAGCTCCGCGCGTATCTGAACAAGACGCCCTAGCTCTTGTGGAAACAGCCGAAAGAGCACTCAGAAGCGCTCCATATGAGCTTGTTTATGAAGAAAGCACCTATGAGCTCTCACAAGATGACCTCATCGCAATGCTCGCTCCTGGCGAGGATCAAGCACTCACACTCCTTGATGAACCCCTCACCCTTTGGATTGCTACTTTTGCAAACGACATCAATCAAACAACTCGTGATGCACGCCTCACCATTGAAGACGGACGTGTCACAGATTTTATTGAGAGTCTTGATGGAAGAGCACTAAACGAAGCACAGCTTCGCGCAGATCTTATCGCAACAATTACTTCCCCCTCCATCGACACGACTGATTCTATTGCACTTGTGGTTGACGTGACAGAACCAACAACCACCACAAGCGACGTAAACGATCTTGGAATCGATCAAATACTCGGAACAGGAACGTCAAGCTATCGAGGAAGCCCATCCAACCGACGAGGAAATATTCAAAATGGCGTTGATCTTCTCAATGGACTCTTGATCCCTCCTGGAGAAACATTCTCTCTTATTCGCGCACTCGCTCCATTTACCTATGACAATGGCTATCTTCCAGAACTCGTCATCAAAGGAGATAAAATTGAAGCAGAGCTTGGTGGCGGACTTTGTCAGATTGGGACCACAACATTCCGCGCAGTCATGAATTCAGGATTGGAAGTGGTTGAACGTCGAAATCATTCGCTCGTTGTTTCTTACTATAATGATCCCGCAAACGGAAACCCAGGAACAGACGCAACCATCTACGAACCAGCACCAGATTTTAAATTTAAAAACGACACAGATCATTACGTTTTATTTCAAGCAGAAAATCTAACAGACACACAAGATCTTCAGTTCACATTCTGGGGAACAACCGATGGACGACAGGCCTCATATGAACCACCCGTTGTTTCACGTTGGATTCCTGTTGGAGAAACACGATACATCGAGACCACAAACCTTGCGCCTGGCGTAGAACAGTGTCAGGGATCCCATATTGGAGCTGATGCTTCATTCACCTACACAGTCATCCAAGCCAATGGAGAAACAGAAGAGACTCTATTTGAATCTCACTACCGACCACTGCCGCGCATCTGTCTGGTTGGTGTTGAAGAAATCACAACAGAAGAAGTTGTTGAGGATGTGACAGAATCTTCTGCAGACACAACACTCGAGGAGACTGAGGCGACAAACTAGTATCCTTATCCACAGCAGACTGCTTGCATGCATGGTCGACTCAGTCGTAAGATCTAAGCGTTCACATAAACAAAAACGATTCGCACAGCGAATCGTTTCCGTTCATTCCAAAGAGTAAACTGCAGGCAAGAAATTTCATGCGAGGATAGATCGAGCGTGAGCCTGATGTATCCACGTTATGAAATCCCATGCTTGTCGTGCCTGCAGATTACTCTGTGCAATGTGCGCCTGAGAAAATAGAAAACTCAGGGTAACGCCTAAGTCTACACGGACAACAAAAAGTTGTCAAGTGTCTGAACATCAATAATAATACCGTATTCTGTTGATATTGGCAATATCAAGAGCATCCAAACAAAAAACGGACAAAAAGGCCCGTTTTTTGCATTTCCAAATAATCTTTCCCCGGTCTATCCACGAAGTATCCCCTCTTCTATCGAATGACTTTATCAACTAAACCGTATTTAACAGACTCTGCAGCATCTAAGAAGTAATCACGTTCTGTGTCGGTTTCAACAAGAGACTTCTTCTTTCCTGTGTGTTTTGCGAGAATTCCATTCAATTGATCCTTCATTTTAAGTATCCGTTCTGCATGGATTTTGATATCTGTTGCCTGTCCTTGAACTCCTCCAAGCACCTGATGGATCATCACCTCCGAGTTTGGAAGAATAAATCGTTTTCCTTTTGCTCCAGCAGTCAGAAGCACAGCTCCCATAGAAGCTGCCATCCCCACACAAATGGTAGACACATCAGGCTTCACGTATTGCATTGCATCATAAATAGCGAGACCTGCCGTTACTGAACCTCCAGGAGAATTTACGTACAGCTTAATATCTTTTGTTTTGTCCTGACTTTCAAGAAACAATAATTGCGCGATAATAAGGTTCGCCACATTATCATCAATCGCTGTTCCTAAAAAAATGATGCGATCTTTTAAGAGCCGTGAATAAATATCATAGGCACGCTCTCCAGAATGGGTCTTTTCAATAACGGTCGGAATGAGAATTGAGTCGGTTGGGTCCATAAATTCTGATCGAATAACTAAATGATTCATACAAATGCTACTCTACACGGTTTTTTGCGCTTGTTCCACCACTCCCCAACATCCCCGAGCATCGCAAACAAGGGTCGCGTTCATAATCACGTATCCTGCCGCTCGGATATGACCTCCTCCCCCATGCGCTTTGGCCACCTGTGAAACATCTTGCGTGAGGGAACGCATCGAGACTTTTACATGTCCATCGACCGTTTCGCGAAAAATTCGCAACGTATCAATATCCGTCACAAGATTTAAAAAATTGGAAAGTCCATCAATCTCATCATCCGTCACGTTATTTTCTTCAATATCTTTGCGCGTCAAATACGTACTGATCATATTCTGTGCGGTGTGCTCCTCAATCCGCTCAAGGGCTAATCCCCACACACGCAACGCAGAGATTGAGCGGTTGTGAAACATCGTATGAATCACATCCTGGACACGTGCTCCACAAAGAAGAAGTTTCGATCCTGTTGCCAGTGCTCGCTCATCTGTCGCACCATTTGAAAAAGCGGTCGTATCAAAGCACAAACCTGTAAGCAGACATGTTGCTGCGTCGCGTGACGGAATAATTTGATTCTCTTCAAAAAATTGATACACGACCGCGCATGTCGCAGGGGCTCCGACAATCACCTGATTCACATGCCCATAGCGACTATTTGTCGCATGATGATCAATATTCACGACAATAGGACTCCCAGGAATGCGTTCAATCAGCCTTGCAACAAACTGATCATCTGAACAATCAAACACAACCACAAGATCAATCTCAGGATTCTCAAAAATTTGAATATCAGTCGTGCACTGGTATGCACGTGGTAAACGTTGATACTGCTCAGGAACTGGTGAGGCAACATACACCGGAACAACTTTTCCGTGCGATGCCATAAAATCCGCGAGAGCAAGTGAGGATCCAAGACTATCCCCATCAATGCGCTCATCAGAAATAAAGACCGGTTTATGGGCTTTCAAAAGCAGATCATGGATTTGTCGATGTAGATATGATTCCATAGAGACAACGTTTCAGCCTATCTTACTTAAATCCTACGGTCAATCGTCTGATATCGCTCAGCTTACTGTAAGCCGTGTTATAATCGTCATTGTATGCACCTGACGAAAATTGAAATCCAGGGATTCAAGACATTCGCAAAAAAGACGACGCTCTCGTTTCTCCCCCCAACAACTGAACGGTGCCCGATTACGGCCGTTGTAGGTCCAAATGGATCTGGAAAATCGAACCTTGCAGATGCTATTCGTTGGGTTTTAGGTGAACAGAGCTTGAAACTCCTTCGAGGAAAGCAGTCTGAGGATGTGATTTTTTCTGGTTCAGAAGGAAAAGGACGTGCAGGATTTGCGGAGGTAAGCCTCACCATGAATAACGAAGATGGTTCCATGCCCATAGAGTATGGATCCATTACGATTACACGTCGATTATTCCGAGATGGAACGAGTGAGTATTTATTGAACGATTCAAAAGTCCGTCTCACAGATATTCAACTTCTTCTCGCTCAGGCAAATGTAGGACAACGCTCCTACTCGGTTGTGGGACAAGGCATGATCGATCATATTCTTATTTCCACTCCCGAAGAACGCAAAGCATTTTTTGATGACGCCACAGGAGTAAAACCCTATCAAATTAAACGCCATGAAGCCGTTCTCAAACTCAAGCGCACACACGAAAATCTCGCGGACGTAGAAATGCTCCTGCGCGAAATTGAACCGCGACTTCGCTCGCTCAAACGCCAGGCGTCTCGATTAGAACAGCGGGACGAAATCGAGCAGTCTCTCCATCTACAAGAAGCGCAGTACTACGGTCATGGTTGGTGGACGCTTGCAGACCAGCTCGACATCGTCAAAAAAGATTTTGATCGAGCGGACCTTGATATCAAACGCGAGCGGGCTGAACTTGTTGAACAAGAAAAAGCCGCAGACGCCATTGAGGTAGTTGATGAAAAAGAGGACACAGGACTCATGAAGCTTCAAGAAGCCTATCGTAACGTTCAACGCAAACAAAATGCGCTTCGTCAGGATCAGTTTCAAACAGAGAAAGAGATAGAACTTACCCGTGTTCGCGCACAGTCTAATTGGGCACCTCTCCCACTCCTAAAAATTGTCGAAGAAGTAGGATCTATTACAGACGGTCTCAAAGGACTCCGATCGCTCAAAGACATTGAAACGATTTATACAACTATTGATGAGCTTCTTTCTCGCTCATCAACGCTTCGAAAGAAACTTGAACGCCCAAACCCAGAAGACATTAAACCTGATCCGAAGCTTGTTCAGAAACTGGCAGATCTCAAAGGACAAGAAGTTGGAATCAAACAAGAACTTCTCGATTTCGAGACACAAATAGACGCCTACGCCACAAAAGAAAAAACGGAACGGACAGAGCTCATTGAAATGCAGAAGGCCTTGCGAGAAAAACAACGCCAGATCCATTTGTTTGAGAATCGTCGGAATGAGCTCCAGATTAACCTCGCGCGCTTCGAAGAACGTCAACAAGCGCTCATTCGAGAGATGAATGAGTTCATGAAAGATCGAGCTGTGGAAGTGCGCTCAACGCGTCCAGCAGAACCTCTGAATCAAGCAGACCAGGTCTATCAGGAGATCCAAAGACTTCGCTATAAGCTAGAGCTCATTGGCGGAATCGACCCTGAGATCCTGAAAGAATATGAGGAGACACGTGTTCGACACGAATTCCTGGATGGACAAGTAGATGACCTTAAAAAAGCCATCCGTGATACAGAAAAAGTTATTGTGGAACTCGACACACAGATTGAACAGCAGTCAAAAGCGGTATTTGGAAAAATCAATAAGGAATTCGAACACTACTTCAAACTCTTGTTTGGAGGAGGTTCCTGTCGGCTTGTGAAGCTGACGCGTGAAGATGTAGAAGAAGAATCTTTGAGCGACGGTGTCACTCCAGACCGCGCATTCGCCGACACCGGAGAAGAAGCGCGCGACAAAGAAGCAGAGATCGCTAAAAAACTTGAGAAGCATCAGGACCCAGTCATGGGAATCGACATTCAAGCGACTCCCCCTGGAAAGAAATTGAAAGCGCTGAACCTACTTTCTGGAGGAGAACGCGCCCTTACGTCCATTGCACTCATCAGTGCCATCATGGCCGTGAACCCTTCCCCGTTTGTTTTGCTTGATGAGGTTGATGCTGCGCTCGACGAATCAAACACCGTGCGCTTTGCCGGGATTCTCCAAGAGCTCTCAAAGAACTCACAATTCATCGTGGTCACGCACAACCGTGCAACCATGGAACAGGCGGACGTCATGTATGGCGTCACCATGACAGACGAAGGGATCTCACAACTCATTTCCGTACACTTAGAAGACATTGCAAATGGCGCAACAGCCAGACGCTAATAAAATCACACCCCATCTTGGAGTGTGATTTTTCCTTACAGGTCGGAAGCTTCGCTTCCGACCTGGTTGGGTTTTCTTACTTCCTCAACATAGAACTCGAGATTCTCGAGGGCTCCGTTAAGGTCTCAAGCAGTTGCGTCCTGCTTGAGCCGTATTGGACGAAGGTTCGTACCCACCAGATCGTCCGAGTCTGATGGGAGTGCTTGTTGCCTAGCTGAAGGCGGATTCGCCACTCTCACGCAGGCGTTTTATGTACGCCTTGTGCATACGCAGGCGCTTTTCGAGTTCGTCCAGAAGAGCTTCCTTGCGCTTGTCTCCCGGAAGAGACTCGATCGCGCGACGCGCATCCCTCGACAGGAGCTGGAGATGGCGATCGAACGTCACGTTGCGCTCAGCCTTTGCCAGTCTGAGCTCTTTCTGGAGTTGACTCAGAGACACATCGCCCCGAGAATCGTCCTTCGCGTTTGCTATGCGCTTCCTCGCACGAAAAACGGTCTCCTCAAGCTTTTTGTACTCGAGGATTGCTGAGTTCAACCTCCGTTTGAGCTCAACTAGTTCAATACTGTTCATACGCACACCTCGGTTGGTTGTGGGGTCTTGTCGAGGAGTCAGACAATGTTCACAGAACAATCTCACGCTTGCGCTTGTGACGGATACGCATGCCGTTCTGCGCGAGGGCTCGTTCAAGCTCCACCTGGAGAGCCTTGAACTGATCACGGCGCGGAACCATGCGTTTACGTCCATTCTTCGAAATCAGAGGGAGGTACTTGATGTACGCCGTCTGCAGATCAGCCTCAACCTTGGCGACTTTGGCGCGTTGAGTTTGTACCGCATTTTCCTCTGTACTGGAAGCGTGGAGTCGCCCAAGCTTCTGCTGAGCGTACTCGAGCGCTTTTTGACAGGCTTTCATCCTGTTGAGCGCCCGACGCCATTTGCTTCCCTGTTCTTCCAAGCTCAGATTGACCATGGTAACGCTCTGTCGTAGAACCAGAAAGAACCTTTCTGGGAGGTTTCCCTCAATAGAGGACTCGAGATTCTCGAGGACTGTATTGAAGTCTCAAGCAAGTGCGTTTTGCTTGAGCCGTTTGGACTTGCGAGTTCCCACCAGGTCGTCCGTGCCTGGTGGGGAGTTTTGAGATATCAAGTCAGGAAAACCTCGTACATCAGCAAACCCAAAAGGCCTGTAAAAGCACATGCAAGAAAATAGGAAGGAAGATCGACTCTCTTGCGACAAAGAATAGAAAGACCGTGAAAGGTTATGAAGGCACCGAGAAATTGCATCAAACTCATCAGGCGAACGCTGGAGTCAGTGAAATCACCAGAAGAGACTTCGAGCAGGTCATCAGTGACTCTCCAGACCGCGGCGAGCCACTCCGCCATAATAAACAGGAAGAGCATGATCGTCCCTGAAAGAACGTTCTGATTCCCCTCTGCATGAAGGAAGTCAAGGAATTCCCCGACTTCTTTCCGTAGCCTATCAAACATCTGCTTCTCTCTTAGGTAGAAAGTCCCTCATTGAGTTGAGGAGAGCTCTCAAACTCTACATATTGATTCAAGGCATTCTTCAATCGATATGTAGAGAGCAGTCCGTTGCGTGGGACTGCCCGCTTGGTGTTAACCAAGCAGTAACGTCAGGTGTTAGCCCGACTTGGATGCGCTAGGAAAACCTGGATCCTGCGAATCCGTGTGGTAGCCAGATGATGGTCGCGTGGCCATACCTGAGATACTTGTCCGGTCCCAGCTCTGCGCTTGCAGAAGGTCCCTCGTTGTCGAAGTAGGCTTTGACGACAACCTCCTCTTTGCCTCCATCGACAACTTCGAACTTCAAGGTGACTCCACCTGGCATAGGAACTGTGTAGTCCCTGGGCAATCCTTCGTAGACACCAAAGGTGCCGAAGTCATGGACACCTTGGAGGGTTGCACCCCAACGCACAGAGACCACTCCGATCTCTTTGATTGGACGATCCCTTCTGTTACCAGGCATATCCCCTTCTTCCCGAATGATCGGGAAAGGTGAAACGGTGTTGATCAGGGTGATCTTCACAGCTCCACAGATTGAGGCTCGATGGGTTCAAGCTTCAATCTGTGTGGCCAAGCATCGTTGTTGCTTGGCCCGTACCCACTAGGTTGTCGTGCCTAGTGGGAGCGCGTGGACTCAGAACTTCATACGGCACCGGCAGGTCTCCTCAAACTCAGGGACATGCTCGCAGAAGCATCTAGTAGCTGGATTCAGTATCTTCCTCATCCTCTTTTTGGGAGGAGGCTCTGTCGATTGAGCTTGAGGTGGTGGAACAAAGAGATTTTTGAAGAATCCGGAAATGGAAGTGATCACGAGACCACCAACCACTGCCAGAGACTCCAAACTCCCCAGACCGTCGCTCCAATGACGGTCAATGAGATGACGAGGAGCGTCACCATCGTTGCAAAGTGGACGGGATCCACTTTCTTCTTGATTTCATGGTTACCCATGAACACCTCTTGTTTGGAAGTTGATCTCGTGACCATCAAGAGTGAGATGACTCTGGAAGAGTTCCCAGTCAGCCCCTTCATGGACAGCACCGTTCTTGAGCGTGAATTCCACCTTGAGGGTATTCATCCCAAAGATCGCGTACAAGGACCCTAAAGAAACATCTTCTGAGTCCCGCTGAGCAAAATCGAACTCTCGTGCCGTTCTCCACCTGGCCAACTGCGCATTGCGTTGTGTTGTCATGCTTTCTCCCATGAGTAAAAGGAACGAACAGATTCCATATGAAACTGTCCTCTATACACTGCTCAAAACGTTTTAAGCCCTAAATAGAGGAGCCCGGCTCGACAGTAGTTGATGCAGATGCATCATGTCGGCCGGGCAAGACGTGTAGTGCCCGGCGCGACACCTATTGTCGAGTCGGACACTCAATTCCCATGTGTGTGATTTTTAGAACACACACTTTTTGGCACGCCTAGAGTGAGGCGCGATGACAAAAACCATAGAAGAGGAACGGGCGGAAGTGCAAGACTTCTCCGATGGCAGGTGAGGCGTGAGTGCCTCAGAATCGTCACTGCTCTGACAGAGATGTCAGACAGTGCTTGCCGTGAAGCTTCACGGGAAGGAGCGTATCCACCGCTCATTGGGTTGCATGCCTTGCAACCGGCGTGATCTCATTAGACCATCAGCCAGGCTCCGTTGTAGCAACAACGTGAGTTGAAATGTGTCGTTTCTTTTTACGACCAAGCCGGACAGTTCATTTATGGCTTGCCAGACCTTGAGGACTCTTGAACTGACGAGTGAGCCCTTCTAAATCATTGCGCGACCTAACGAGGTGATTTAGATTCTTCCCCGAATTCCTATTATCCACGCCTGGGAGAATTACTTCCAAGCGCTTCTTGACTACTTCATACACATCCCTATGTGAGGGTTGATGATTCACAAGCCCCATCAGAGACTTGCGGCTGACCGTTTCTCCCATCTGAAACAGCCTTGTGAACGTACGACCTTATGGGCAGGTCGGCATGATGTTTCGGATCATCATGCAATTCCGAGAATATAGGGTTTCGCAGATCTCTCCACGACTTGCCCCCATGATTCACTTCCTTGTCGGAGTCTGTACAGAATCCTCTGCACGGGAGTAAGTGTTTGCACTCACACAACAGTCATGTTTTTAACGCAGTTGACTCAACTTCGCCTGCCGAATGACCCAGCAGGAGGACTCCCCAGTTTTTCTTTGGCGAACCGAGAAAGAAACGTACGTGATTCATCTCAACTTTTGCTCCTTACTGATTGTTGGGTGTGATCGTGTTTGAGGCGTTTCTCCTCAACGTAAGGCTCGAGTGCCTCGAGAATTATGTTGAGGACCCCAGTCGACAGCGTGAAGACCGGGGAAGGTGTAGGACCCCGGTCGACATGCGTCAACCGGGAGTCCAGAGTGTGCCTCGCTCGCAACTAGTTACTCAAGCGTTACGAGCGAGGTTGCCAGTGCTTTATTGTCTAGCGCGCCACTGGCAGGCGCTTCTAATGACCATAGAAGAGAAGCGGGTAGGTCACGGACCATCCTTTTTCTGTGATGAGCTTTGTGCAGACGCTCATCTTTGTCTGTTGCTCACAACATTAGCGACCACTGGGTGGTTAATGCGTGAGTCGACCGTTTGCGTTATCGGACAACGGGATACAGACGGCAGTCTGTCCAGTGAATCGACTCAGTCGATCAAAGCGTAGATTGACCTCCATCTACGAGAGGAGTCTTCATTTAACCTAGACGAGTCTAGGAGGCCAAAGATCAGAAGGCCTGTTTGTTGAGTTGGTTTGCCAGACCTCAGAGCCTCATCAACGATGGCTCCCATGCTTTGGCGCGACCCTTCGGAGTGTTACCACTCCCCGACGTCCTGGTTGCCCAGGGAAATTCTTGTAGTGGGATTGCTTCGTACTTGTACTCAGAGTTTCTAGCCCCTTTCCGTTCCTCACTCTCCACTATGAATTTCGCATAGTACGCCGTATCATCTTTTTTGTATCCACGATTGGTCGATAACCTGGGTTCGAACCGACACCGAAATGCCGTCGTTAACCCTCCAATCGCTTCATTCTATTCGATGGGCATTTGCCCTCCAAGTTGGCCGATGATTCACCCATCAGCAGGTAATACGTACAGTCTAGGTGATTAGACCCTGTAACTATTATTTTTGGGCGCCGTACACAGAAGCGCCAAACGTGCCCGGTGGCATGTCCTTCCTTTGAAGCATATTGAGGGACCAATTCTCCTCAACTGAGTGCTCGAGTCTAGGTTCGAATACTCAGTTGAGGAGTCCAGCGCGAGGACGTGTTCCTCGGGCTGGACTAGAAGTAGACTTCAATCATCACAGCCAAAACAAATACATACAAACACATTCCAAGACTGAGAATGATCACAGCCCTGAACTTCTCCTCCTCCTGGGACTCCTCGGAAGTGAGGTTCTCAGGCATCGGGATGATGAAGGAGCACAGCTCAAGGATGACGTACATGAACATAGGCACCTTGCCTCCAATAAGGGGTCTTGAGTTCCCTTAATACAGCTTTTGAGATTTTACTCAAAGACTCTATTAAGACAACCAACTTCTGAAATCAAGAAACCGACTATCAGACACTTCTTCAGGAGAAATATCCAATAATCGGCCTAAAGCTCTACATCGAGCTTTTTGCTTCTTGATTGAGACTCTCTCCTCAGAAAGTATTGTTTGATTGTGATGTTCGATTCGTCTAAATCTCTCATCTTTACCTAATGTAATCTACCACATTTTTGACTCTTTGTCAAGACCTACAGACAGATATTCTGCTTAATTTAGCTATATTTACTGTAATATCAACCTAGAACTAGGTTGACAGTTCCAAGTCTATTTGACAGACTCTTTCTCTTGGAGGGAACCTATGTCTACTCATGAAAGGGAGCTTCGATTGAGCCCATTGCCGGTGACCGATGACCGCGGAGCGCTCAATCGCCATCAACTTTGGCTCCCGATCTGGTTTTACATCAGGTATCCGGGACATCTCGAGGTAGCACCTGACATTCGTAGTGCCATTGAGAACCTCTTCCCTGACATCGAGATCCAACGATCTCAACTCTTCTTGAACCGCATGCCGACTCTGGAAGAATGTCTCGCCCTTCAACAACTCTCTGAGGAAAGAGGATGTCTCCTCACTGTAGAGCAACGCTCTGAAGACACATTCCTTACGCTTGTTCGCCGAGCCCGCGCCTTTCGCACTGGCCACGCTCACTGACTCACCTCGCTTGGTGAGTCTTTTTAATTAAAAAACCGCTCAAAGAATGAGCGTCGCGTCACTCATCGATCGAATAAACCACTCGTGTGCACACAGACAGTCAACCATTCCTTGACGAAAGTGGCATAATCTCGTATTGTGCGCGCAACCGTCAAACACGCTCATGTTTGAATCACTATCAATTTATTATGCTATCTATTCGACTTTCCCGCGTAGGAACCAAAAAGGCTCCTGTCTATCGTATCGTTGTTATGCCTAAGCACAACGATCCATGGGCAAAAACAACCGAAATCCTCGGACACTACAACCCACGCAAAAATCCAAGCGAACTCGTGATAAACGCAGATCGCACGAAGTACTGGATCGGAGTGGGCGCACAAGCCACCAACACTGTTTGGAATCTCCTTATTGATGAGAAGATCGTCGAAGGAGAGAAGCGTGGTGTCACTCATCTTTCCAAGAAGCGAACAGGAAAGCTTGAAGAAAAAGCCGTAGTCCAAAAAGAAAAAACTGAAGCTGCAGCCGAAAAAGCAAAAGCAGCAGAAGAAACCGCTAAAGCTGAGGCTGAGGCTGAAAAAGAAGCAGCTAAAGCGGCAAAAGAAGCAGCAAAGGCAGAAGCAGAAGCTGCAAAAGCCGCCCCTGCTCCTGAAGCGACAGCAGAAGAAGCTTCAACAGAATCTGTTGTGGAGGAAGCTCCAGCAACACCAGAAGCTCCAGTCGAAGAAGCTCCAGCTGAATAATCTCATCAGTTAAAACACCCCTCGTTCAAAATGAATCGAGGGGTGTTTTATTATTCTTCTGTTGTTTCGGTTCCGTCTTCTTCAATTGTCATTTTCACTTCTTTATAGAGTGGATGATCCACCTCCTGCGTCATTTGTTCCAACAACTCTTGAACACGCTTTTTCTCCGATTCCATTTTCCACACATTGGTTTGTGGAGGATACTCAGAATTCTCACTTTGCTCTTTTCTAGCTCTCTCGAAACGCCCTCCTAAATCACCAGAACGTATTTCTACGATAAATGCTTCAGTTTGAGATCTTGCATGTTCCATTTTTTTAAGGCGCTCTAAACCAGAAACATTATCAGCGTACTCTTGAATGATTTTACCTATTTCCACTTTTCGGGTTTCTATAAACTGTTCTTGTTCTTGAACATCGAATTTTAAATCAGATTGTTTTTGTCCAAACTCCTCTTTTTTCTTTCCAAATAGGAGAAATGGTTTACTTGCAATATGGTCTTTCCATGCTTTTTTCTTTTCTTCAAGTCGGGCGAGCAAACGATCTTCATAAACACTTAAGGGAGCCTTTGTTTCATTTGTTTTTGGATCGTTTTCAACAGGACCAGGACGTAAATCTGTGATGGTTATCTTATCTCCCGTTGGTGACCTGTCTGATTTTTCAATAGGCATTGGACGACCCTCATCCCACCAAGCAATCGCACGATTCTTTGACCCAATATCTCTTGTCAGGTCTTCTTTACTTCCTCCCAAACTCGTGACTGAACGCTGTAAATAGCCACTTAAATATGCTGTAAATGATTGATCTCTTTGTTGATCCAATGAAAATTCATATGCTTGATCCGGTCTATGTTCCTTCAGAATCAGATGTATCGCGTCGATTTTTTCTTGAAGCGCAGTGCGGGCCGATTCCAACGCTCCTTTATACTTCTCTATATGCGCTTTTCCATCTACTTTAATATTCTCAATCTTTTCTGTGTACGCTTCAATAACTTCTTTCAACAATTCTTGTGCCAATTGACCATCGCCCGCAAGCGCAACATGTTCTGCAGCGATGCGTTTAATAACTCCTTCTTGAATTTCATGTGCAGTTATTGTCTCTTTAAATAAACCTTCAAGTGTTTCTTTTTCTCCTCTCAATGTTTCAAGCGTTAATTTCCCCTCAGCATCACCCTCTCGAACAAAAGGCGTAATTGCCCCCAGACGATGTTCAATATTTCGCATGTCTACTGAAAGCTTACTAATCAATTTCTCTGCACGATTATGAACATCAAGTTCTCCTCTTAACTTTTCATAGATTTTTACACGCTCTTTTGCCGTACGTTCTACAATAGGAAGTGTGTCAGCATGTTCTGCCTCTGTGTACTTAAAACCTTCGCCCATACGAATCAAATTAGATCGAAATTATGATATACTTATTTTAACATAATTTGCTCAATTTAGTAGGATTCATCTATATGGCTATAAAGAAGATCACTAAGAAAGACATTGACAATCACACAAAAGAACTGAATACTGCGCTGAGTGCGATTGATAAGCAACTTGCAAAGATCAAAAAAACGCAATCTGCTCTCCTAAAAAAGATCGAAACCTTCGCAAAAACAGTAAACCCATCAAGTAAATAGCTCAAAGACGAGGGCAAATGCTCTCGTCTCTTCATTTCTATGATCCAGTCTCGTCACGAACACTATCTCTCCCTATTCCCTACTGAGCCTGCCTTCCGTTGGAAGCAAATCGAGCAAGGTCTTTTTTCATTTGCGTCCTCTTGGGAAGATCTCACAGCGCTTTCAAAATACATGCGTGAGAATATCGGCTCCATTCCTTGGATGTCCGTTACAGAGCAACAAATTCAAGTCAGTCGAAATAGCGACACGCATAAAGCACTCCTTCGAGTTGAGGGAGACAAAGACATCGAGACCGTCCTTATGCGCAACAAGCGCGAGGCTTGGACGATTTGTGTCTCCTCTCAGATTGGATGTGCCATGCGTTGCGGATTTTGTGCAACGGGAAAGATGGGACTCATTCGCAATCTCACCACAGATGAAATTGTTGACCAGTACCGTTACTGGATGCAGTACCTCAAAGATCACCCTGAGCTTGAGGGACGCATCTCAAATATTGTGTTCATGGGCATGGGAGAACCGCTCGCCAACTATGAAGCGGTAAAGGATGCACTCAACCTTATTTTGAAACACACAGACATTGGTCGCACACGTATCACTGTTTCAACCGTGGGCGTCCTTCCACGTCTTGAACAAATTTTAACAGACAAGGATTGGCCACATATTCGCCTCGCCGTCTCACTACATAGCGCTGTGGCAGAAACACGAAAACAGATTGTTCCAACCTCCTATGATGATTTTCTTCCAAAGCTCGGAGACTGGGCAAAGCGCTACCTCTATCGCCACGGAAACCGACGTCATCATCTCACCTTTGAGTACGTGATGCTTAAGGGGGTAAACGATACCCCAGACCAAGCGCGCGCGCTCGCAAAGTTTGTGAACCGCATCGGAAACGTGCGCGTGAATCTCATTCCGTACAACCTCACAGGGCTTGAGTTCGAATGCAGTACAAACCCAACCATCAAAGCATTCCTAGACGTCCTTCAGTCAAAGCACGTCATTGCCACCACCCGACGAACCATGGGTGACGACATCGACGCCGCCTGCGGACAATTAGCTGTAAAGGAAAAGACCTCAGATACATAGAAAGTCTCTAGAAAAACAGACCAACCAAAAATATGGGTGGTCTGTTTTTTCATTGACATTTTTGCTCATTTCTGTTATTTTGTTTTGTCTGCAACAGGCAGAATCAAGCTCTTTTCCCACAACCCAAGGATATCACGTGACACGATACCAACTCACCAATGGTCAACTCGGTAGGGTTCAAGAAGTTCTGGTCAATCACCAGGATGGTCTCAAGCCCGAAGATGTAGGTCTTGTCTCAAAGACGGTCTACTCACTCCTCTGGCCCGAGACGTCAGCTGTGACCAATTTGCTGTGGAGTCGACGTGAGGATCTCGAAACCCTCTACCGTGACCCACACCTCAAGAGCCAGGACGGCCTGCATCGTCCCTTTCTCGAAGAGTGGCGTCAATGGAGTGGAGTGGAGCTCGGTGTCCAGTTCCCCGAGAGCTATCCCACCAACGGCGCCAGTGAAGCCATTGCACATCTGATCGCAAGACAAGCTTCGATGAACCAGCAGAACCAGACGGTCCTGCATGTCTTCGATGGCGAGTACGAGGGCTACAGCAGGTATGCACGAGCCTTCAATCTTGAGACGATCGTACATGCACGCGATCTCGAGATCTTGAAGCATGCGGCGTTCCGTGCGCATGACACGTTCTGGATCTCGAACCCGAGCTCCATCGACGGGGACTTCTGGGAAGACTTCGAGCTCTTCCTCGTCTACATGCGAGACATCCATCCGACCGTGAAGATCTACGTCGATGTCACCTACATCGGCGCCGTCAAGCGGATGCAGACCCTCGACTTCACTCAGTACCCAAACGTGGAAGCTGTGATCTTCTCGCTCTCCAAGCCCTTTGGAGTGTATTACCACCGCGTGGGTGGAGTCTTCGCACGAAGCCCCATCGACAGTCTCTACGGCAACCGATGGTTCAAGAACATCTTCTCGATCTCCCTGGGTCGTGCGCTCATGCGTGCCTTCCCAGTCAACCTGATCGCAAACTGCTACGCCAGCACACAGGAACGCGTCGTGCGCGAGCTGATCGAAAAGGGTGAGTTTCCACCGGATGCCGAGCCTTGCAATGTCATCCTCCTCGCACGTAGCCCAGGCAATCCGGCCATGAGCGACATGCGAGATTACTTCTACCGAGGTGATGGTTGGTCTCGCTACTGCCTCACCCCAAACCTCAACAACACCATCAACGGAGTGTCACGATGAACATCGAACGTATCCCCGTCTGGGATCTCTTCCCTGAGCCCATGTGGCGAGAATGCCCGGAAGTCGCAAAGGTTGTGAACTCAGCCGCAGACCAAGACGGCATGATCTTCGTCACCGATGATGACGTGCCCTACGGCCACTTCACCACCTACTTCGGTGTCATTCTGCGAAGAACGGCGTTCTACCAGGGAAACCCCTTGGGTCAGCGTCTCTTCCACCTCCATGAGCTTTACCACCTGAGTGAGCTCAAACAGTGGCGTAAGCTCTGGATACGAGAAGGATCCATCCCGGACTGGAATTCCTGGTCCAAATACATGATCAACATCGAGCTGAATGCCAGCCTCTTCACCGAGTGTCATGTCTACATCTACATCCGGGGTCTGCGTGAGATGACGAGGGAGTCCTTCCTCAACCACACCATCTGGATGGATAGATTCGAAGCTGAATTCATAGCGATCCACACGGCCCGCCACCAAACGATGGAAGAACTCAATCTGGACAAGCTCTTCGAAACGCTCCTCAGAGAGAGAATTCGTGCCATGACCTCCCCAAGGTTCAATGACTTCATCGAACAACAGATCGAAGGCTACAGACAGACCAACTGGACCTGGGCATCGATCTGGGCGAAACCCGTCAGCTACGGGGACCATGGGGACACTCCCGCCTTCCAAGTTGTGGAACTGGCTGCTGCACGTGGTCAGCTCGATGAGACTGAAAGACTTCTCCGAGAATTCCTCAGGAAGGCCGAGGACTCGAATGGCATCCCCTTCGGAACACAAGCGGATCTCTTCTCTGCTGTCATGCACGAGACGTACGAGCGCCTCGGCAACCACCTGCTCAGGATCGGCCCTGTTTCGATCAACGACTGAATACTGCAACCGCCACCCGCTCGCTTGGGTGGTTTTTTATTAGACTTAAAAATGACTCGAACAAGTCGAGTCAAATACCTGAAAAAATATCTGCTAAGAGGATTCACTATCTCGCCACTCTTTAATCTTTTTATGATCTCCTGAGAGCAAGATCTTTGGCACCTTCCAACCTTTGTACTCCTCAGGTTTTGTATACTGCGGATATTCGAGCGTTCCTTCTTCGTTATGGGACTCCATCTCAAGCGACTCCGCTTCGATGACTCCTGGCACCATGCGTGCAATCGCATCGATCATGACCATGGCTGGGAGTTCGCCCCCAGTCAGCACATAATTCCCAATCGAGAGAGCCTCATCAGCAATGTGTTCTGTTACGCGATGATCGATCCCTTCATACCGTCCACACAAAAATATCAGTTGATCATACTTCGCTAGACGTTTTGCATCTGCTTGGGTAAATGTTTTTCCCGACGCCGCAGTAACAATCACATGAGTCTTTTTGAATCGCTTTTTTACCTTTTTTACTGCGCGCTCAAACGGCTCCACCTTCATCACCATCCCAGCTCCCCCACCGTAAGGTGTATCGTCTACGGAGTGGTGTTTATCGGTCGTAAAATCACGAAGATTATGCGCACGAATGTTTATCTGCTTCTTCTTTTGCGCCCGACCCAAAATAGACGCCTCCACATAAGGAGTAATGACTTCTGGAAAAATGCTAATCACATCAAACTTCATACAAGAAAATAATAACATGTTTTTGAACGCTCAAGTTAGCAAATCAATAACATCATTCCACAAAAAACAAAAATCGACCGCATGTACGCGATCGATTTTTTGATCTTAGACTAGATCCCGAGATCATCTACAGACGTGTCGTCATCAGACGCACTGCTAAAGGTGTCACTTGAAGTTGAACTTGAACTTGTCTCGCCTTCTTCGCGGTCTTCGCGACGTGGGCGACGTGATCCTTCTGGCTCGTAGATCTTGAGGTTGACGCGGGCATTTTCCTTTGCACCTACGATCTTGAGCAATGTGCGTACTGCGCGAGCTGTCTGACCCTGGCGACCAATGACATAACCCATGTCTTCTGAGTTGATGTGAAGTGTGATGAGAACACCACGTTCATCCACAATGCGTTCTGTGCGAACGTCATCTGGATTGTTCACGATTCCGCGAACAATGTATTCAACAAACTCCTGATCGAATTCTTTGTCAGCCATAACTATTGCAACAATACTTATCGATTTTGAAATGTTATAACCTCATGCGTGTCTCTCGACCAAGGCAGCATGGAGCCTCCTCAGACACAAAGTTATGAACCCTTATATGATAGTTCAACTGAGTCTGTTGTCAATTAGAGTTCATTGTCCCCAATCTCTCCCCAACAGAAAGAAGCTAGCTATTGACAGGTTTACAAAGCTTTTATACAATGCCCGCGCTCATTCACAACTGAACAATCTCCAAATCATGCAAACAGCCTTTAACAACCAGGCTGTATGGACAGAAATTGTCTTTTGTATGATTGCAAAGTTTATTCCAGACACAGTAATTGTGTCGAACATATCAGAGTCTTGATTTATCAAGATTTATATTGAGAGTTTGATCCTGGCTCAGGATGAACGCTGG
>JABMNY010000045.1 GCA_013204385.1 Candidatus Uhrbacteria bacterium | reverse complement strand
TACGGTTTCAGATTCTATTTCATCTCCCTGTCGGGGTGCTTTTCAGCTTTCCCTGTCGGTACTAGTTGACTATCGATCAGAACATGTATTTAGTCTTGCCAAATAGTCTCGGCTGGTTCCTACAGGGTTTCTCGAGCCCCGTAGTACTCAAGGATCCTCAATATGATGCTATGCAATATTTTGTATACAGGACTTTCACCTTCTTTGGTTCTACGTTCCAGTAGATTCTCCTATAATGCACAATTCATCACCCGTTCCTGGAAGGAAACGGACATGAAGCCTTACAACACCTTCTCTCACAACGACTTCCATCTTTCGCTACAGCTTACACATTAGACACAAGTGCCTATCATGTTCACCACAACTTCATGAGAGAGGTTTGGACTGTTCCCCGTTCGCTCGCCGCTACTTGGGGAATGGATTCACTTTTCGTTCCCACCCAACGTGCTTTGTGGGTGAAAACGTAAAGTGAATAATACTTTTTCTTTTCCTCTAGGTACTGAGATGTTTCACTTCCCTAGGTTCCCTCCTTGCACCTATGTATTCAGTACAAGGTCATGCGGCATTCCCCGCATGGGGTTTCCCCATTCGGACATCTTCGGATCAAAGGTTGCTTGCCACCTCCCCGAAGCTTATCGCAGGCTGCTACGTCCTTCATCGGCACGTTCTGTCGAGCCATCCTCCGTATGCTCTTATTGATGCTCTACAACCGCTCCTACATTCGATATTTCATCTAGAATGCGAGCGGCTATTGATTTTCTTTTTCACTACCCTTATTTAGTTGTAAAAGATCTTTCTGGTATTCCGTTACATCCTTCCTTCGAACCAGAGTGTAGTCATGAGACTCTGCTCTGGCACCAAGGTCACAAAAAACCGCATATGCGGTCTCCTAATCATTTGGTTTCTAGAACCAAATTGTACGAGTAGGATCGCGCTAGCATCGTGCTTCTATTCAATTGGTGTATCATGCGGGTAAATCTGTCTGTGCTCTCCCTCCCCTCCATCCCTCAAGACTGTTTCCAGTTGCGATCCTTGGGACAAAAGAAGAAGAACAATAATCCAAATGACTCCGGCAGTTTAGTTGAAGGAGTAAAACATGTCAAGAGTCATTGTATGCAGATGCATCCACAGGGCTGTGCATAACAAAATAAATGAATTTTCCTTATGTTTCGTATCAAAATCATCCAAGTAGGAAAGATGAAAAATGGACCGTTAAAAGAGCAATCAGATGAGTTACTCAAAAGACTTGGAAGTTATGCGAAAATTAAATCCGTCATTGTCAAAGAATTGAGCGAGGAAATTCTCAAACAAGATGGATTCACACTTCTCTTAAGTGAGGATGGAAAGACCATGGACTCCATCGAATTTGCAAACGCACTCCCCCGATGGAGTGAGCAGGAACAGAAGGAGCTCACGTTCATCATCGCCGGCCCATTTGGGTTCGATCGAACGCTTCTCAAACACGTCGACTTCTCCCTCTCCCTCTCCCCTCTGACATTCCCCCACGAACTAGCATACGTCGTTCTCCTCGAACAACTCTATCGCGCGGGAACAATTCTCGCAGGCAAAACGTATCATTACTAAAACACCCCTCTCGGGGTGTTTTTTTACTCAAGTTCAGCAAGCGAGCTGATCACTCGCCAGACTTCACTATCCATTTCATGATCGTTCAATGCATGCCGTGCTCCTGGGCGACGCATCCGTACAAGCTCTATTGGAAGTCCTGCTTCGTGCGCTGCAAGAAGTTCTCGCGGATTATCATCGATAAACAAAATGGGATGCTCGACAATTTCTAACAACTCTTTTAGATGTTTCGTTTTTTGATACTCGGGTCCAGCAATACGAATACTTCCGATACGCGAATCAATCTTTGCTGCTTTAATCTTTGCTTTTTGAAAAACTTCTTCTCCAAACGTTAAAATACTCTTATTTTCAATAGGAAAGTCTTCGAGAAATGGAATCACATCTGGATAGACAAGCGCAGAACTTTCTTGATCTGTCACAAGATCAAACTCATTCGAAATCTTCTGAGACAACACGTCATCCAATCCCATTTTTCTTGCATGTCGCTCTACGGTATACGCTTGAGCGAACAATTTCTCTCCTTCATTTATTATCGAATCCCATTCGAGTCCTTCTTGAGAAAAGCGATTAATAATCCATTGCCAAAGCACATCTGTATTAAAAAGCGTCCCATCAAAATCTAAGACAAAATGTTTACTCATAGCAATGTCTGAATATCTGTATAGTCGTCTTCTAAACTCATTCCTGGGGCAAATTCAAATGGGCGGTTGGCAATCTCCTCAATAGTCTCAAGAAGCACTGGATACTTTGCATCCATAAAATGCCCACCGTTTGCAGGGGCAACCAATCGAGCTTTGAGTTGGACTGCCAGTTTCTCTCCATGCTCAAACGGAACCATCTCGTCATCACGTGCATGCACAATCACATATTCACGCGCCTTCCACATCAGGACTTCCGCGTCCAGGTCTGCGATAAATAGTCGTCGAAGTTCCGGTCGAGAAACACTCCATGGAGCTGCCACCAAAATCACGGCTCTTGGCGTCTCGGTCATCTCAATTGCCTCGAGATACTGCAAAACAATAAACGCCCCTAAGGAATGTCCAAGAAGAATATCGTTACTTTTCAGATACCCAATTTGATCTTTCATGATCTCCACAATCTCAGGAAGATTGATTTCCTCTTTTGTGGATAATGGAAGTTCTGGAACAACCACCTCATATCCCTTATCTCGCAGAGCTGAAGCAAGCCAAGGATGGAAGTTTTTTGTGGGATCCGCATTGAATCCATGAACAAGAATGATACGCATAGTGAACCGATCGTAGCCGAAATATCGCACAATGTCGAGAAGAACCGTTGCCAAAGAGATCATTCTTCGATAGACTCAAGCAGAGTCAAATTATTTGTACAATCGATAAGATTGCCTTGAATGGGCTGGCATATCTGAAAATGTACATAAACGTACATGGAAGAAATGACTGGCGTAAAGCCACGTGGTGGCCACGACACTTTACGTGGGCGCCCATGAAAGACAAGATCGCGAATGTAAGAACAATTCTGGGCGAGTGGTGAAATTGGTATACACGCTAGCCTTAGGAGCTAGTGCCGCAAGGCGTGAATGTGTTATTTTGAAAATATGATGGGCGAGTGGTGAAATTGGTATACAC
>JABMNY010000003.1 GCA_013204385.1 Candidatus Uhrbacteria bacterium | reverse complement strand
CATCAGGATCAGCGACAGGCCCCGCATCAGGATCAGCGACAGGCCCCGCATCAGGATCAGCGACAGGCCCCGCATCAGGATCAGCGACAGGCCCCGCATCCGCCGTCGATGGTGCGCTTTCTGGTAAAATCTCTCGAGATTTAAAAGGGATAGCTGGTCCAATGACGCCTCGTGCTTCCATTTGAGCAAGAAGTCGATCTGCTTCTTCAGAGGAAACGTTTAGCGCATCCTGAATGGATTTTTTTGTTGTTTCATTGGTTGCCCTTACGTGAGCAATGGCTTTTTCAAGTGTATCGTTCGGTTCTGTATCAACTGAAACAGAACCTTCATCCGGAGTTGAGGCAGGAGATGTTTCAGTGGGTGTTGGAGATGGAGAAGTGTCTCCAGGCGAGGAAGACGTTTCAGCTGGGGTTGTCGCTTTTGGATCTGGAGTATGTTCTGGGCCAGGTGGAGAACCTTCAGCGTCTTTTCTTTTTCTAAGTTCTGGTCTGATTGGGCTCATAAGCTTTTGATTGAGGCTCTTAAGTCTTCGATACGCTTTTGCCGATGAATATCGTCTGCGATGGAAAGGACATTTTTTTGGATGGTGTGACCAATCTTTTCTTTGTCTTGTGCGTACTCATCTGTCACGCGTTTGATTCCATCAAGAAGTTGTTTTTGTGTTTTTGCCTGTGCTTCTTCCCATGCAAAAACAAATGTGAAGAGTTCCTCTTCAAGCTTTGCATCATCTGTGCGAGCCAAAAGATCGATGAGCATGAGTTTTGTCTCTCGATCTAATGGACGTGTTTCTAACAGTTTTGAAAATCTCGTCCAGCTCATAGATTATGTCTTGTCTTGATTCAATACGTGTTCGATTTCTTCGAGTTCTCCGAGTGCGCTCTTTTCTGCTTGTTGACGGTCTTTCTCGTATTGCGTTTGAGCACGGAGAACTGCACTTGTGAGCTCTGTTTCTTGTGTTGTCACAGTGTCTTTCACGTTGTCCTCAAGAATTTTTATGAGGCGGTCAAGCTGTTCTGGATTCATTTCTGGAATCATGGCAGAAAAACTTGCCTTCACGTCGTCGGGAAGATCGGCGGCGACAAGTAAAAGTGCCAGGCGTTCACCAATGGCATGCGCTTCTTTTTCGAAATCGTCTTGTTGAGTCATAGAGTATGTGTTAGCTTTGATTTCAGTATATCATGATTTCTATGCAAAATATTGAATATCCCTACATGCCCGAAGGCCATCACTTACAGTATGCGTCAGTGAACAATCCATTTATGCAAGAAGCGGCTCGTGCACGAGAAGAATGTGCGGGAGATCCGTTGTATCCTGTTGGTATTGTGCTTGTGAAAGACGGAGAGGTGATTGCGCGAGCTGGAAACGGATTTAACAAAGGGCCTGGCGAGATTCATGTATGCCCACGCGTGGTTCTTGATTGCCCAAGCGGGACAGGATATGACCTGTGTGCACTTCACGACGCGCCGGGACACTCTGAACGGATGGTGTTAGCGCAGGCAAAGGAAGCAGGGATTGATGTGACTGGTGCGGACGCATATATGTACGGACATTGGTGGGCCTGCGAGCCGTGTTGGACGGCGCTTCTGGAAGCAGGGATTCGTGACTTATATGTCACAGATGATGCACACGAACGGTTCTCGAGAGATAATGTATATGGGGAGACACTGACACCAAGTATTAAGACCGTCTCGCTCGAAGGGTTTGAAGGAGAACTCCTGAGTGAGATTGTACGTGAGGTGGGAGTGCTTGGTCTTCAAGTTGTGGAGCAAGATGCGGACGCACATTGTGTATTGACCGCTCAGGGAGCGCAGTGCTTACTTGCGGGAGAGCCAGTCTACACCGTTGAGCAGACTGAAGAGATGGTGAAGCATCTGAGTAATGTGTTGAAACAGTTGTAACAGTTCAGAAAGAAAAACCGACCTGAGAGGGTCGGTTTTATGTAACCAGGTCGGGGGCTCAGCCCCCGACCTGGTTGAGTTTTCTTGCTGTTTCGGAAACAAAATACCCTCCGTCGCTCAATCTACAGATGAGCTATGGAGGGCAGGCCCGCCGTAGCAGAGGACACCGGGGGTGTCATGCCACGACGGGGGCGTAGGATCAGGGGTGAAAGGTCAGTCGAACTTCATCTCAGTGAAGCCGCAAGGTCTGATGAGTTGGCGAATCGTCTCCATGATCTCGGGCTCGATGCCTTCGATCTCTGGGAAGAATCCTCCTTCCACACCGATTGGCGTCTGGCGAAGGATCTGGTCAGGCCAGATCATCAGCCTGTAGAGCGCGGGTTCACGCCTGGGATCCACAGCGATCTCTGGGTGTACAGCGATGAAACCGGCCCAGTACTGTCCTTTATCTGCGCCACCTCGTGACCAGAAGCTGGTTGCGATCGAGAGACGATCGTTGAAGAGTCGCAGGACACGGAAGTCGTTGTGGTAGACGAAACTGCCGGTGTCGTTGAGGTCCTGCGCCTGAGCCCAGTTGCTATGACCAGTCACGGTCTCGACCCAACACTCGAAGGCAGATCGGTCTCTGTCTGTGAAGGGGCGGTCTTTGGGGTGCGTCGCGCTCTGTTTCTGGGGACCCAGGGTCGCTTTTACCAGAGCGTTCCACTCTCCAGGTGTTCGTGCCTTCTGGATGGAGCCCCGCAGTTCTCGGATCTCGTCGATCGGGAGTACAGGCAGGAGTCCGAGGATAGTGTAGGGTTCGGGCTGTTCGGCCTTGATCAGGAAGGAACGCTCCGGCTTCTCGTTCACTCCTGGGATGAACCCGAAGTGCGCGAGGATGAGAATGTCGCGCGCCCAGGCCATGGGAATGAAGATCTGGTCCGAATGCCAACCCTTCGTGTTCATGTTCGCCTGGAAGGTTTCCCAGCTGATCGCTGTCTCTCCCCACTGACTTGCACCAGTACAGTCACCGCCCTGTGGGACAGTCTCGTAAATGCGATACCGTGCACCCCGGTGCGAGATCGACGCATTCGCTTCGTAGTAGCTCGAGGGCGAGACAACAGCGAAGGTGCGCAGACATTCGAGGGGATCGATGTTGATGGCTTGTGCAACATCCTTCAGTTGAACGTATTGCACCGGCGCATGATTGATCTGCAGGTCGCTCTCGGTGCTTCTGAGCACGACTGGTCTGAACGTCTGCGACAGTTCACCCTTGTGGACCTGCCGAGCGACCCGGATGCTGGCTCGTCGGTAGCCACTCTGGCTGGGGAATTCCTGGTCGTCACTGATGGTGAGAACCGCGAAGGGTTGATCACACACGAGCAGGAGATCGAGATCGTTGATCCAGTGGTGGGACTCTCGATCGTGATGGTCGTTGATCTGGTGGATCGTGACCGCATCTTCAGCCACTCCTAGGACTCGTACGAATCGAGTGACCACCTGGGTATGTGGACGCAGGCGTGCGTCCGAGTGTCCCTCTTGGTTGATCCCGAAGCGCTTGTCCTGTGGGTGTGAAGTCAGGGAAGTCGAGAGCTTGATTCTCAGAGCCCATTTGCCGTCTGGAACCTGAATCTCAACCTTCTTCCAGTTGTTGGAACCAACGTAAGTGTTGAATTTCATGACAAACCTCGAATGCGATAAGGATACACATGGGAAAGCTATCGCCACCCTCCCTGCGCCGCCATTTTCTGCTCTGGCGAAATCAACGTAATGAGCGCTGGTTTCACAAGATCAGAATAAAAAAGCGAACAGGCAAAGGTACTATAAAAACAGTCTTTTGTCAATCTATTTTGGGACAAACCAAACAAAAATCAGCCCGTTTTGGGCTGATTTTATTTAAAGTCCGTATTCCTTTTTCAAATCGTCGAGTTTTCCTGAGATGAGCATCTGTCGCTCTTCGTCTTTGTCGAGTTTGAAGCCTTGCGAACCTGATCCGCTGTACTTGGCAGCAGAGAGGCCGTGGAGGTTGGCTTCTTCTGGGGTGAGGGGGTGGTTGAGTTCTTGGAAAATGACTTGGCAGACGCGCTCGCCTGGATAGATGCGAATGACTTGGTCGCCCGCTTCGTTCTTCATTGGGAAGATCAGGTGTCCCTTGTAGCCGGTGTCGATGATGCCTGAAAGGGAGAGGTCGATCCCACGACGGTTTGTGCTCGTGCGAGGGAAGAGAATCGCCATCAGGTTCATCGCGTTTATTTCGATGCGTTCGAGACTTGTCCCAATCACGAATTCGTTTGGGAGGAGATCGAAGTATTGTCCTGGTTGGAGCTGGACTTCATCGAACTGATCGCGATGCGCATCGATGTCATCGATCGACATGTTGATGGCACGACGTCCTTTTTCATCCACGGTCCAGTTGCGTGGTATGAGAAATTTGTAGCCAAGTCGAAGATCGACTGCATGTGGCTGGAGTTGAAACTGATCCAATGCGGGGGTGAATACCAGCTGTTGGTCTGTAATGTGTTTTGTGATTTCAGATCGTGTAAGGATGGACATAGTACCTCTAGCCTGCCACAGATTTGAAAATAATAAAACCCACCGTCGCTCGAAGAGCTTTGGTGGGCAGGTCCCCGTGTTTGGAACGGGGCAGTGCTAGATGGCTGCTTGGATGCAGGCTTGATCGAGCATTGAGAGATCTTCTTTTTCTTGGAAGGTGAGTCGGCGCAGGCGAGCGAGCTGGATTCCAAGATATGCGGAGTCGAGTTTTCCCATGCGCAGTGCCGTGTAGATGAATACGAGGGCAGTAGGGGTAGGAGCAGGGAACCTTTTCATCTTGAGAAAGTGCATGGCTGTGCGCTCGATGGTGACAAGGACTCGCCAAGCCTCATCGTCCAGACCAAGGGTCAGATAAGCCCATCCTGCATGAGCGTAGCGATTCCCAGCATTGGATCCGTAGAGAAAGTGGGGATGATCTCCGACAATACGCTGAGCCAGCGCCAGATCCGGATGTTTGTCGCGTTCTTGGACAATGAAACTTATTGCAAGGACTCCAACCCGTTCAGGACCGGTATACTCCTTGATGGTTGGTTCGATCCACCGACGTGGTGGGGGATCTTGTAAATTGAACACAGTTCACCTCCTTGTGGGTGAGGCTAGCAATATGAGGTGATCCTGTCAATCAACGTACCTTCAGGTTTTATCTACAAAAACACTATGATATAATTTGATCATATGAAAAGAAATGAGATAGAAGATGTTCTTTTTGAGTTGAAGGCGCAACTTCAAAGAACGACAGCAATTATTGATCATCATCGTTTGATGCAAGGTTCCAAGTATCAGCTTCAAAATGTTCCTGCACTTGTTCAAGCGCTTGAAGAAATACAAGCACGTCTTGATCACGCAAATCCACCCTCTGGTGCAGAGATAGCTCAACTGATCAAAGAAATTCCATTAGAGGATATGTTAAAAGAGTCTCAGGTTGAAACAAAAACAGAAACAGGAAGAGGATGGTTTGGTGGGATGTTTGGTGGTCGTCGTTCATAAAAAACACCCGCCAGAAGGCGGGTGTTTTTATGGAGATTATGAGTTTATATCTACTTTGATTCCAGGACCAATGGTTGACGCAATGGTTGCACTCTTCAAATAAATTCCTTTTGAAGACTGTGGCTTCATGCGTTTCAGTGTTTCTAGGAGCGCTCGAAGGTTTTCTTCGAGTTGTGCTTCTGTGAAAGACTTCCGTCCAAAGATCTGGTGGATGTTTGCAGTGTTGTCGTTCTTAAAACTTTCCTTACCCGCCTTTTGCTCCTCAATCATCTTGGTGACGTTTGGAGAAACAGTGTCTGTTTTTGGGTTTGGCATCAGACCACGAGGTCCTAAGAGTCGAGCAAGCTTTGCAAGTTTTGGCATCATGGCTGGTGTGGCAACTGCGACATCAAAGTCGATGGTTCCCTTTGCAGCAATTGTTGCGATGAGTTCTTCTCCTCCAACAATGTCTGCCCCAGCAGCTTTTGCGTCTGCTTCCTTGTCTCCCTCTACGAACGCAGCAACACGCTTGGTTTTTCCTGTTCCATGTGGAAGGGAAATGGTTCCACGAATTTGCTGGTCTGACTTTGTTGGATCGATTCCGATACGAAGGTGAAGTTCGATTGCTTCGTCATACTTGGCGGTCGCCGCTTTCTTTGTGAGGGCAATCGCTTCGGTGATTGTGTAGACCTTGTTTTTATCAACAAGGGTCTTGGCTGCTTGAAAACGTTTACTTGGCATACAGGTAGTGGTTCGGTCGGTCTGAGAGTATCTCACACCTCCCACAGTAATGAATGATTAGACTTACGAGACCTCTGAAAAAGTGATGGATTTTCGTTGAACGGGCTGCTGAAACCGAGAACCCTACTAAAACGTAGGGAGAACGGGGTCAGCGGGTGCCCGTGAGACGAAAAGACGCGCTTTTGTAGAGGTCTCTACTTGATTTCGACTCCCATCTGACGACAGGTCCCTGCAATGATTTTCATGGCAGCTTCTGTGTCATTTGTATTGAGGTCAGGCATTTTCTTCTCTGCGATTTCTTTGAGTTGCGCCTGGGTGATAGATCCAACTTTTGTCGTCAAAGGATTTCCTGATCCTTTTTTGATGCCCGCTGCTTTCAAAATCATGTCAGACGCCGGGGCAGTCTTTAAAATGAAGTCGAATGTTCGATCGTCGTACACAGAGATGACCACTGGAACAATTTCTCCACGTCGATCTTGTGTGTCGTTGTTAAAACGAACAACGAACTCTTGAATAGGGAGACCATGCTGTCCAAGCGCTGGTCCAATTGGAGGGGCTGGAGTTGCTGCTCCACCTGGAACCTGCAATTTGATTTGAGTAACAAGTTTTTTTGCCATACTTTTTAAGTGGATTCCTATTTTACAGGCAACCACAGCTAAGGATTAACGGGGTGATTATTGATGGAAATGGGTTTTTTGTCAATGCGATTCCTCAGAATAGCCTTTTTGCCAAACCAGGACGATAAAAGGAGATTCAGCAGAAGTATTTCCTTTATGGGTATATCGCTTTGTTTTGGAGGGAAGTTCTTGATACCCACGTCGCTCAAGACGGGCTCCCCAAGATTCACGAAGTGCCTGTTCATTTGATGTGTTGGTTCCCAACAGAAGTTTTCCACCTTCTTTAAGAACACGATCAAACTCGCGAACGGCTTTTCCGTTTCGACCATAGGTTCCTAGAGCGACAAGTTCGTCCATGCTGTTGTTTGCAATTTGATGGAGGTCAGTGCGATCCCCTTGATACAGAAACACACGATCTCCATATTCTTCCTTTGCTTGCTTCCAGACGGTTCTTTCAGACATTCCTTCGTGTGAGTCAATGCCGTGATACTCTTCATTGTCCTTTAGTTGCAGGGAGTTTTCTATTCCTCGATGATGGAGAGGACTGGGTCCTGGTCCAATTTCAAGAATGCGACGAGGAGGCATAGAGGTTAAATCTTCTTAACTTGCAAGAAGTCGAGTTCCACAGGTGTTTCTCGACCAAAGAGGTTAACAAGCACTTTGACTTTTCCACGTTCTTCGTCAACTTCAGATACTTTTCCTTCTTGACCTTTAAATGGTCCGTCTGTGATTTGAATAGAAGATCCTTTTTCGACATCCATCTTAAATTCAGGCTCATCCACTCCCATGCGTTTTTTAAGCGCTTCCATTTCTTCCTCTGCGATTGGTGTTGGAGTGGTTCCTGTTCCAATAAAACCTGTGACGTTTGGGGTGTTTCGAACAACGTACCAAGAATCATCGGTTACGAGCATCTCCACAAGAACATATCCAGGAAAAATCTTTTCTTCGATGACTTTTCGTTTTCCGTTCTTGATTTTAATTTTCTTTTCTTTCGGAACAAGAACACTGAAGATCTTTTCTTCCATGTCCATTGTTTCAATACGCTGGTTCAAGTTTTCCATCACGTTTTCCTCGTATCCTGAGTAGGTGTGGATCGCAAACCATCGTCGTCCAAAATTGGCTGTCTGTTTTGCCATAGAATTAATTGGTGACACTAATTAACCACTCGAGACCTAAGTTTAAGAGGTAATCAAGACCTCCAAAAAATAAGGCGAGTGCGAGACACAACACAATCACAATCAACGAGTATTTGGTTGTTTCTTTTTGAGTTGGCCAGGTGACTTTACGAAGTTCTTCGCGAGACTCATTCAAGTAGCGCCAAAGCCACTGAATAGGATTCTCTTTCTTTTTGGTAGTGGTGGACATAGAGAATAAAGTATCTTAAAACCCCCTGGTGGGGGCTGATGAGAAGAATATACCCCATGTTAGAGGGTTTGGCAATGGGCAATGCTTGTTTAACAAAATATAGAGAGGGGATAAGTAAAACAGACCCAAATGGGCCTGTTCTTTTAAACGTCTAAGTTCTTTACCGTCTTTGCATGTGTCTGGATGAAGCGTTTACGTGGGGCCACTTCGGCTCCCATGAGGATGTCGAAGACCTCGTCTGCGTGCGCTGCATCTTCCACGGTTACTTGTTTCATGACGCGTGTTTCTGGGTTCATGGTGGTGTCCCAGAGTTGGTCTGGGTTCATTTCTCCCAAACCTTTATAGCGTTGAATGTTTACTTTCACACCTGAGTACTCCATTTGTTCTGTTTCACTTTCTCCTTCCGCTGGTGCTTCTTCTGTATCTTCACTCTCTTCTCCCTTTCTCACCTTTTCACCTTTCTCACCTTTTCCTCTTTTACCTATATCTCCAATTAATTCTTCGATCATGACCTGTTTTTCTTCTTCTGTGTACGCATAGCGGAAGTTCTTTCCGATGTTTACACGATAAAGCGGAGGTTGGGCGATATAAATATTGCCATTGTGTACAAGGTCAGGAAAGTAGCGATAGAACAATGTGAGGAGAAGTGTGCGAATGTGGGCTCCATCGACGTCCGCGTCTGTCATGATGACAACCTTTGCATAACGCAGTCCTTCGATGTTAAATCCCTCACCAATATTTGTTCCAAGGGCAATGACGAGGTTTTTGATTTCGTTGTTGGCGAGCATCTTGTCGAGTCGTGCACGCTCTACGTTCAGGATTTTTCCTCTCAAAGGCAGAATGGCTTGCGTTTCACGGCTACGTCCTTGTTTTGCAGAACCTCCAGCGGAATCTCCCTCCACAAGATAGAGCTCAGAAATACTTGGATCCTTGCTTGAGCAGTCTGCGAGTTTTCCAGGAAGAGTGAGTCCGTCGAGTGCGCCTTTGCGCAACACGGTTTCACGTGCCGCACGCGCCGCACTTCGGGCTTGAGCTGCAAGTAGACATTTACTGATAATCGCCTCACCATCTTGAGGATGTTCTTCAAGATAAATACGGAAGGACTCGCCAAAAACGGATTCAACGGCCGTACGTGCTTCTGGGTTTCCGAGCTTGGCTTTTGTTTGTCCTTCAAATTGTGGCTCTTCGATTTTGACACTGATGATCGCGGTCAGACCTTCTCGGACATCATCTCCTGTCAGGTTCTGGTCCTTTTCTTTTAGAATGTTTTTTGCACGCGCATAGTTGTTGAGTTCGCGTGTAAGGGCCGATCGAAATCCAGACAAGTGCATTCCTCCTTCTGGGTTGGTGATGTTGTTGGCAAAACAATGAACAGATTCATGATATTCCTGAGTATATTGAACGGCAACTTCCACTTCAACATTTGTCGCCTCATCATGCTTATGTACGTAGAAAACGTTTTTATGCTTTTCTTCTTTTCCATGATTTATGTGACGTACGTACGATGCCACACCTCCTTCAAAGTAGAATGCGTAGACAGAGGAATTTGATGGATCTCGCTCATCAGACATGATGAGCTTAATTCCTTTTGTGAGATACGCTTGCTGGCGCAAGTGATCAAGAATGGTTTTGAAGTTGAATTCGACCGTCTCAAAAATTGAGGCGTCAGGTTGAAACGTAATTTTTGTTCCCGTTCCTTTTGCAGAACGAACTTCCTTTACCTTTCCTTGAGGTATTCCAATCGCGTATTCCTGCTCCCAGAGTTTTCCGTCTCTCCGCACCTCGGCTTTGAGGTAGGTAGAAAGCGCGTTTACAACGGAAACTCCCACTCCATGAAGTCCACCAGATACTTTATATCCACCACCTCCAAATTTTCCTCCCGCATGAAGTTTGGTGAGAACGAGTTCTAGGGCGGAGACTTTATGTTGTGGATGAGGTGCAACAGGGATTCCTCGGCCGTTGTCTTCCACAGAAACCATGTTGTCTGGCAACAAACGAAGAACGATTTCATTCCCATGCCCAGCCATGGCTTCATCAAACGAGTTGTCCATCACCTCCCAAATAAGATGGTGAAGACCTTGAGGTCCAGTCGAACCAATGTACATTCCTGGGCGTTTTCGAACAGGATCAAGTCCTTCAAGAACGGTGATCTGTTCAGCGCCATAGGCGCCTTCTTTAGGCTTCTTTGGGGCTTTTGCCTTAGGTGCCTTTGCAGGTGTTGTTTCTTTTTTTGCCATAAGTAAATCTATTCACAGGTCATCAATTTCGGTACTACCTTACAGGAATGGGAAGGAATTTGGAAGAAGCCAAGCTCTCACGCAATGAGTTGATCATGGTATACTTTTTGTATATGAATGAAGGAGGGCTTCTTCTTGAGGAAGAAAAAGAATTTAAGCGGATGTATCGTTTATCCTTGTGGTGGGTCGAACATCGAGATTCGTTAAGGCGGATTGGATATGCATTGTTCATTGCGTTTGATGCAGTACTCCTTTTGTTTGCTGGATGGCATCTTTTGAATGCGTTTGCGATCAAGTATGGGGCAGAGGAAAGAATTGTGATGCAGATGGTTGCATTCGGGCAAGAAGATCTTCGTGGGTACACCGTCGCGAACGCCGCCGATGATCTTGAGCAAAATGATGTGCGTGTCATTTCGATTGGAAGTAGTCGATATGATCTTTATACTGAACTCTTGAATCCAAATGCAGATTGGTGGGCAGAGTTTGACTATACATTTACGCTCTCAGAAGGAGAGTCGCAAACACAAAAGGGATTCATTCTTCCAGGTCAAGAAAAGCCACTTTCAGAACTTGCGATCGAATCCAGCGTGCCTATTTCTTCAGCAAAGCTTGTTCTTGAAAATATTCAGTGGCATCGAGTTGATCATCATTTGATTTCAAATTATGAAACATGGTCTTTAGATCGTTTGAATCTTGTGATTGAGGACGCCTTGTTTGAAAAAGAAACCCGATTTGATGGTGAGGTGTACGGTCGCACAACATTTACCGTGGCAAATGATACGGCATTCAGTTATTACGATGTTGGATTATATGTTTTGTTAATGCGTGGTTCATCTGTTGTTGGGGTGAATCGCACAACGCTTTCCCAGATTGTGACAGGGGAAGAAGTGGAGGTGACAGTTAATTGGTTTGGAACACTTCCTTCGGCGACACAAGTTGTTGTGATTCCAGAACTCAACATTTTTGATGTGGGGGTGTATAAACCTTTGGTGGGGGAGACGACACGTGATACGCGCACTCGCGCATTTCGCTAACATTAGACCTTCATCGACATGGCTCGTATTCAAAATTATGTTTTTCGATTCTTTCGCCTGATGCGGGGAATGGATTGGATTCTTTTATTGGCTGTTTTTGGACTGATTCTCTTGGGTCTTGCGGCAATTTACTCTGTTGAGCTTTCGCAAGATGCAGCCCAATTTTTACATGTTAAAAAACAGCTTGTCGCATTGATAATTGGAATCGGTGTCTTTTTGTTTCTCGCTCCGTCGAATTATCGTCTGCTACAAAATTACGCACTGATTTTGTACGCACTCTGTTGTCTACTGCTTATTGGAGTACTCGTGCTCGGTGAGACGATCCGAGGAGCAACGGGATGGTATGTGATCGGACCAGTCAGTTTTCAGCCAGTGGAGTTCATGAAGATTGGTCTTCTCATTGCGCTTGCGACCTATTTTGCCAGGCGTGGGAAACGACGCTTTGATTTGCGTGCATTTATTGAAAGTGGATGTATTACTGGTATTCCCGTTTTTCTCGTCATGCTTCAACCAGACTTTGGATCGGCTTCGATTTTGATGGGGATCTGGGGGTTTGCCATGCTGTACGCAGGAATTCCTTGGCGTTATATTATTTCGCTTATCTTTGCTGGAGTGGTGTTTTTTGTTCTCAGTTGGAATTTCTTTTTTGCCGATTATCAACGTGCGCGTATTTTGACGTTTTTGGATCCGAGTCTTGATCCATTGGGGCAGGGGTATAACGTGACGCAAGCGATCATTGCGGTAGGATCTGGAGGATGGTTTGGAAGTGGTTTGGGATTTGGAACACAGAGTCAATTAAAGTTTCTTCCAGAAAGTCAGACGGATTTCATTTTTGCGGTTATTGCAGAGGAACTTGGTTTTTTTGGAGCGATTTTTTTGTGTATTGCATTTGGTCTCGTGTTTTATCGTCTGATTAAACAAGGTTCACAGGCAAGCGACGATTTTACAGCGTATCTTGCGTTTGGAATTGTTGCCGTGTTTTTCCTTCAATTTCTCGTAAATGTGGGAATGAACTTAGGATTGTTTCCAGTGACGGGGATTGGACTTCCTTTTGTGAGTTATGGAGGATCGTCTCTCGTTGTGATGCTTGCGTTATTTGCATTCTCGCAAAGTATCGCGATGAGACAACGAAAGTAGTCACAGGGGTAGAGGTGTGTTATCGTGTCAGTAAAGGGAAAATAATATCAACCATATGTCTTCAACGCTCGGTTCGGAGCTGTGGAACGAGGGACTCAAGCTCGTTTCTTTTTGTCCCGTTTGTGACACGCGGTACAATCCAATGGAGGCTCGGATTCTCGAGCAAGAAGGTGAGACACATCTCCTCCATGTGCAATGCCGTAAGTGTGAACATTCTATCCTTGCGCTTGTTCTGGTAAATCGAGTGGGAGCCAGCTCTGTGGGCTTACTCACAGATCTTTCCTATGAGGATGTTCTTCGACTGAAAACTGCTCGATCTGTGACAATTGATGATGTTATGGACGTTCATTCTGCGTTTGAAACCAATCACTGGGAGGATCAGCTTGGAAGAGCCTCGCAAGAACAAATCCAACACGTACAAAAAAAGCGACAACAGCGCGAAAAAAAGGAACAAAAAAATCAAGCGACCCGCTAAGATGCGAGTCGCTTGACTTTTTGAGAGGAGTCGAGCACAATATCCCCGAATTATCCTGATTTTTTATGAGCGAGAATATCCTCGAAGCAAAAACACGAACAGAAAAAGGGCGTAAAACAAACGTTTTACGAGCGGAAGGTGCTGTCCCAGCTGTTGTCTATGGGATCGGAACAGAGCCTCAAATGATTACATTGGATCGTATCCAGTTCGTAAAGACCTATAAGGCAGCTGGAGAAAGCTCCATTGTTGAGTTGAAGGTAGACGGAGAAACAGCGTTGCATGTTCTGATCCAAGATTATCAAGTTGATCCTCTTCGAGATGAAGTGACACATGTGGATTTCCGTTCTATTGATATGAACAAGGAGATTGAAACAGAAGTGGACCTTGTGATCGAAGGAGTGTCACCAGCCGTCAAAGGATTGGGAGGAACACTTGTTCTCACACATTCATCAATCTCTGTGCGTTGTCTGCCTTCAAAGTTGTTACGCTCATTATCTGTAGATATTAGTAAGCTGGTAACACTCGATGATGTGATTCGTGTTTCAGACTTAGATATCCCAGAAGGTGTGATGGTGCTCGATGAAGGAGATCTGACAATTGCCTCTGTATCTGCTCCACGAACAGATGAGGAAATGGAAGCTCTTGATTCAGCGGTAGACGCAGACGTCACTGCTGTTGAGACTGTTGGAGAGAAGAAGGAATCAGAGGATGGAGAAGAACCAACAGAGGAAGCCAAAAAATAACATCAATCCTGCATGTTAGAGAGTCAAAAAAAAGAACAGATTAGAATGAAAAAGACCGATCAGCCGTTGCTGGTCGGTCTTCTTGTTATCTTGGGTCTTGTTGTATTGGTCGCCGCCGTGTTTCCAAGATTTATTTATAGATCTCAAGAACAACAAACGCTCTCACAGGAGTTATACGAAGAAGTTTTATATCGTCATCCGCTTACGGGAATGGCGTTGAATGAAGCCATGGATCTTCCTCAGGTATTTGCCGTGATGATTGATAATCATTCAGATGCTTGGCCACCCGCTGGGATTGATCAGGCCTTTCTTGTGATCGAGGCTCCTGTTGAGGCTGGAATGTCTCGCATGGAAGCATTTTTTACACAGGAAGTGGAAATAGAAAAAATTGGACCTGTCCGATCTGCACGACCGTATTTTCTTGATTGGGCAAATGAATTTGATGCGCAGTACGTGCATGTGGGAGGATCAAACGAGGCGCTTGATCTTATTGCTTCTGGTGACACGTTTGATATGAACCAGTACTGGTGGGGGCAATATTTTTGGCGATCAACCAATCGATACGCTCCACATAATGTGTATACCTCTTCAGACTATTTAAATGAATTTTATACGGTTCGAGCGGAAGCTGGAGTTGTTCCAACGCGGTTATATGATCTTTGGGAATTTAAGAATCCAAGTCCATCTGGGTCAGAGGGGTTAGGACTGCATATTGATTTTCTTCCGCCTGTATATGTCGTTGATTGGGTATACAACACAGAAACAAACCAATATGAACGTTCACAGTATCTAGATCCACACCTTGTAGAATCAGGAGCGCAACTCACAGCGGATAACGTTGCTCTTGTGCTTACGGATGTGAGTGTAATCGACGCTGTAGGACGTCGGGCAATTCGTACAACGGGGGAAGGAGAAGGGTATGTGTTTCAAGACGGGAACGTCATAGAAGCAACATGGAGAAAACCTTCCAAGTCAGAACGTCTAAAGTTCTACGATCGAGAGACTGGGGAAGAGATTATCATGAACGCAGGTAAGACTTGGATCGAGATTGTGGGAGATGAAGAGGATGTGATTATCAAGTAACAAAAAACTGACCGTGTGGTCAGTTTTTAG
This sequence comes from Candidatus Uhrbacteria bacterium, assembly GCA_013204385.1. GTDB lineage: Bacteria > Patescibacteriota > Patescibacteriia > UBA9934 > GWF2-40-263 > UBA12478. The sequence goes on along the minus strand of JABMNY010000003.1, from coordinate 65,584 downwards.
ATATGTACTTCGATGACGCGGTCGTCGCCTCGGAGGTCTTTGTGGGTGGTGAGGGTTGCTTGCGCGAAATTGTGGAGGATGAGTTTTTCGCAGGAGTGTCGTTGTTCTGGATCCATTTCGATTAAGACTGTGCATTCACGCGGAAGAATTTTTCTATCCGCACGCAGTTGACGAAAGAGTTCCCAGTACGCGTCTAGTCCATCTGCTCCGGCGGCGAGCGCCAGACGTGGTTCAAAGTCACGGACTTCTGGTTGAAGGCGTTCCATACGAGACTCTGGAATATACGGAAGGTTGGCAGTGATGAGGAGCGTTTTAAATGGATAAATGGAAGAGGTTTGTACGTTTGTTTGCCCTCGAATGGTTTTGAATATACGGATAAGTGGTTCGGCGAGATTTCCTTGTTGAAAATCCACTGCCGTATCTGGGGCAAGGAGTTCTGCGTTCTTCTTTGCGGTTTGAAGCGCAGCTTCGTCTATATCGATTGCGATGACGGGAAGGGATGTTTCCACAGCGAGCGTCACAGCGATTGCTCCGGAACCTGTTCCGATGTCTACGAGCAGTGTGCGTTCTGGGTCCGTCTCATCAAGGAGGGTGATTGCAAGCTCAATCAGTGTTTCGGTTTCTGGTCTTGGAATGAGAACGTTTTTATTGACATGAAAATCCCGTCCGTAAAATGCCTTTTTCTTTACGAGATACGCGATCGGTTCTCGTTTTTCTCGTAGATCAACCAGTTCAGAAAATTGCTCTTGCTGATGGGTTTTTAATGTGTCTGCAAAATGAGAGAAGAGCCATGCTTTCGAAGTGTCCAGTGTATGGGCAAGTAAAATCTCCGCGTCGAGCATAGGAGAGTCGACATCGGCTTTGCGGAGTTTATTGTTTGCCCATTGAAGAGCCTCCATGATGGTCATACGAGTAATCGTGCGCGATCTAACTCTTCATGGGTACCAACTTGGTGCCAGAATGTTGCGTGAATGGTGTGTATTGTATGTTGATCTGTTGTCGTTGCAAGTGTTTGTGGTAATCCGAATTCATGATGCGTTTGGACTTGAATTTCCACAAGAGGCGCATTAAAAAAATCCATTCCAAGAACATATGCTCCACACACAGCAAGATTGCCGGGCCCGAGTCCTGTGAATCTCTGTTCTTGGTCTTGTGCTGCAGCCTTCAATGTGTGATTCAGTGGTGAAACAAGGATCGACCATTTGTGGTCGATGAGTTGTTCAAGATCTGCCTTAGCGTAAAGATTATCGGCATTCAAGACGAGAAATGAGTTTGAAAGATGCTCTTTTACATGGGTCAGCGCTCCTGCAGTTCCGTCTAAGGATTCTTGAAAAATATACGTTACAGGAATGTTCTTCCATACAGGCCCGATGGTTTCTATGATCTGTTGTTGTAAATGATTGACGACGATAAAAATTTCATCGATCGCGTCTGGAAGTACCTCAAGAACATGCAGGAGTAATGGTTTTTGTCCGATTAGAATCAATGGTTTTGGAACAGTGTCTGTGAGCGGACGAAGGCGAGCTCCTTTGCCTGCTGCGAGAATGACGGCTTGCATACGGATTAGACAAGCTCACTTAGACGTTCTTCAATTTCTGTACGCTTGAGAGAGTCAATAATCTCGTCCAGATTTCCATTCATGATTCCTGGAATATTGTGAAAGTTTTCATTAACGCGATGATCTGTGATTCTGTCTTGAGGAAAATTGTAGGTACGAATTTTTTCTGAACGGTCTCCTGTCCCAATCTGTCCTCGGCGTTTATCATCACGTTCTTTACGTAAGCGTTCTTGTTCCATTGCGTATACGCGTGATCGAATAATAGAGAGGGCTCGCTCCTTGTTTTGTTTTTGAGAGCGCTCTTCTTGGCAGTACACCATGACTCCTGTTGGAAGATGGGTAATACGCACAGCTGAATAGGTGGTATTTACGCTTTGTCCTCCTGCACCTGTGGAGGTTGTTGCTTCAATCTTCAGGTCTTGTGGTTCAATCCGGATATCGACTTCTTCTGCTTCAGGCATAATTGCGACCGTGATGGTGGATGTGTGGACTCGTCCTTGCTTCTCCGTTTCAGGAACACGCTGAACACGATGAACGCCACTTTCAAATTTAAGTCGGCTATAGGCATTTGCCCCCTTGATTTCCATGATCGCTTCTTTGAATCCTCCAACATCACTTCTGCTTGCGGATACAAGTTCTGCCTTCCATCCGTGTGTCTCTGCGTACATCATGTATGAACGCATGAGCTCAGCGGCAAACAAAGATGACTCATCTCCACCTGCTCCCGCACGAATTTCGATGATCACATTCTTTTTATCCATGGGGTCTGGTGGAATGAGTGCGACAGTGAGTTCGTGTTCGAGGAGGGGAAGGGCCATTTTAATCTCTTCAATCTCCTGTTCGGCGAGTGTAAGCAAATCAGCGTCTTTGGAAGTTGCGATCGTCTCCTTTGATTGCTCTAGGTTAGACATGGCTTTTTCGTAGCGGTCGCCAATTTCAACAACTTCTTTTTCGCGTGCATACGTTTCGTGGACTTCACGAATTTTTTGTGGGTCCGAAAGCACCTCAGAACTTGCCATCTGAGTTTCAAGTTCTCTCATGTGTTCCCTTCGGGTGATGAGTTGTTGGATGAGGTTCATAGTGTTAGAGCCTTTTTATGCTCTTAATAGTGTAGCTAATAAAAAAGCGTTCTTCCAGACTCGAAGAACGCTTTTCTCATTGCGGTTAAGCTTCAGACTTTTCTTTCTCTTCACGCTTTGTGATTTTCTGCTTACTACGCTTTTCTGCTTTTGCCTTTTTTCCAGTCTTATCATCGGTTTGCAAAGAAGCTCGTTCTTCGAACTTTTCTACGCGACGTGCCGTATCCATGATCTTTTGCTTTCCTGTGTAGAATGGGTGACAAGCGGAACAGAGCTCTGTTTGAAGGGCTGCTTGTGTTGATCCAATCGTGTACTCTTGTCCACACGCACAGGTGATCGTTGCTTGAGCGGTGTAATTTGGGTGGATATCTTTCTTCATAGTAGGTGCACGCTTGTATACGTACATGATTAGTTTTGACGGCTGGAGAATAGCAATTCGACCATTATTTGTCAATTAATGATGAGGTAAACATTGACGTACGAGAGGTGATTGTTTATACTTCTGCCCGTAATTAACCCAACAGATGGAATTACGATGATCCAGATCCTCCCCAATGATTTTGGGGCCTGGTAATCGCCATTGACGTAACCTACCAGCACTCTTTTGGAGTTATGGCGGGTAAAAAAGGAGAAAAACTATGGCAAATATGCCTTCGCTCACAGACATGCTGAAATCCGGCATGCACTTTGGTCACTCAACATCCCGCTGGCATCCTAAGATGAGACAGTTCATTTTTGGGGCTCGACAGGGTGTCCACATTATCAATTTAGAAAAGACTCAGGTGTATCTTGAGGATGCGCTTGAAACACTAAGAGGGATTGCTTCTCGTGGGGGAGTCATCTTGTTTATTGGCACAAAGCTTCAGGCAAAAGCTCCTGTGCAGAAATATGCAGAAGCATGTGGAATGCCATTCGTCATCAATCGATGGCTTGGGGGAACCCTGACAAACTTCGTGCAAATCAAACAGACATTGAAGCGCATGAAGATGTTGAAAGATCAGCGCGATAAGGGAGAGCTCAAGAAATACACAAAGAAAGAGCGTCTCATGATCTCTCGAGAGATTGTTGAAATGGAAGAGAAGTTTGGGGGAATTGAAAATATTACCCGGACTCCAGATGCTATTTTTATCATCGATATTAAAACAGAAAAGACAGCGCTGAAAGAAGCAAACGTGACTGGGATTCCTGTTATTGCGTTGTGTGACACAAACGTTAATCCTGACGGTGTTGCAAAAGTCATTCCAGGGAATGATGATGCGGTAAAATCTATTGAGCTCATCTTGAAGCTTGTATGTGACGCGATTAAGGACGGAAAAGCATCTGCCGCAAAAGTTGCAGCGGATACACGTGCAAAAACAATCAAAAAAGTAGAAACAACTTCCTAACATCTAACTGTTCTTTAGCCTATGAGTATTGACGCAAAACTCGTCGCAGAGCTTCGATCTATGACGGGTGCTGGCATGATGGATGCCAAGAAAGCTTTGGAAGAAGCCACAGGAGATTTAGAGAAAGCCTCCCAACTTCTTCGTGAGAAGGGGATGGTGAAGGCAGCAAAGAAATCCTCACGAGAAACCAATGAAGGTCGTGTGCATGCATACATCCATTCGAATGGAAAACTGGGAGCGATGGTAGAAATCTTGTGCGAAACAGATTTTGTTGCGCGCAATGAAGCATTCATCGATTTCTGTAACGATGTCGCGATGCACATTAGTGCTACAGAACCGCTCTACCTCAAGCGTGAAGATGTTCCAATGGATCTCGTTGAAAAAGAGATGGAGATCTTTACTAAGGAGATGGAGAATCAAGCAAAACCTTCAGATGTTATCGCAAAGATTGTCGAAGGGAAGCTGAATAAATGGTATTCTGAGATAGTTCTTCTTGAACAATCATTCATCAAAGATGAAGATCAGACCATTGATGAGTATGTAAAATCCAAAATTGCGAGTATCGGAGAAAACATTTCAATTCGTCGTTTCGCCCGATTCAATATCTAAACAAAAAACAGGGTTCCGACCCTGTTTTTTGTTTCGAGCAAAGAGTGATAAAATACTGACGATAATCATTTCATTTTTCTATGATACGAATTGCAATTAATGGGTTTGGTCGGATTGGTCGATCAACACTCCGTGCCATGAGTGAGCGAAAAGGGGTTCAAGTCGTTGCGATCAACGACCTTACTGATCCAGAGACACTTTCTTATCTTTTAAAATATGACTCGGTGTTTCGTACATGGGGGAAGACGGTCAAAGCCGGAAAGGACTTTATTCAAGTGGATGGAGTGAAGATTCCAATCTATGCACAGAAAGATCCAAGTCTACTTCCCTGGAAAGAACTCAAGATCGATGTAGTGATTGAGTCTACAGGCTTTTTTCGAAAAGAAGCGGATGCACGCAAACATATTGAAGCGGGGGCAAAGCGCGTTGTGATTTCTGCTCCGTCGGACGATGCTCCAACATTTTTAATGGGGGTGAATCATACAACATGTAAAAAATCACAGGACGTTGTGAACAATGCTTCATGCACAACAAATTCAGCAGCACCTATTGCGCAGATTTTGACAGAAGCGATTGGGATTCAAAAAGCAATGCTTACCACGATTCATTCTGTGACTGCGAGTGAAAATATTGTTGATGGACTTCCGAGTAAGAAGACAGACTTGAGAATTGGTCGTTCTGCGCTTGTGAATATTATTCCTACAAGCACAGGAGCTGCAAAAGCAACAACACAAGTAATTCCATCCTTGAAAGATAAGTTTGATGGAATCTCTGTACGTGTTCCAACACTTGATGTTTCTCTTACGGACTTTACATTCGTGATGAAGCGCAAGACGAGCGTTGAAGAACTGAATACACTTTTTAAAACAGCTGCGCGTTCAAAGCGATGGAAAGGGATTATTGATGTGACGAATGAACCACTCGTTTCATCAGATTTTATTGGGTCGCCATTTGGGGCGGTTGTGGATCTTGGGATGACACGTGTTGTGGATGGAGATCTTGTGAAAATTCTTGCATGGTATGACAACGAATGGGGGTATACTCAGCGCCTCGTCGACATGGCGCTTTATATTGCGAAGCAATAATCAGATATATGAGAAAATCAACATCATTTGATACATTTATTGAAGGAACCTATCAAGAAGCGATGGGATGGGGAGTTGTGCTTTTGCGGATCGTGATCGGATTTTTATTCTTCTATGCAGGTTGGTCAAAACTCGTTTCTCCTGATTGGAGTGCAGCAGGATATCTCGCAAATGCAACTGGTCCATTTGCCTCTTGGTTTCAGTCGCTTGCGGGCAATGGATTTATTGATTTCTTGAATATGTGGGGACTGACACTGATAGGTGTAGCGCTTATCATTGGTCTGCTTGTGCGAACAGCTTCTGCGTTTGGAATCGTTATAATGGTCCTGTATTACTTTGCAGATCTTGTGGGGAATACGGCACACGGGTTCATAGATGAACATGTTGTCTATGCAACAGTCCTTTTACTTTTTATTCTTGGTGGATTCGGTCATGTGTGGGGGGTAGATTCAATTATCGAACGCCGACTTGCACCTCGCATGAAGTGGGTTCGTCTGTTTTTGGGTTAATTGGGGAATAGGGGGGAGAATGATTATGAAATTACGCAAACTTGGGAACACGATGAATCTGAAAGGAAAACGAGTCTTGATTCGCATCGATGGAAATGTGCCTGTGATTAAAGGACGCGCACAAGATGGTCCTCATGGACGGATCGCTCGTAGTGCTGTGGATATTAATTGGCTTTCACAACGTGGAGCAAAAGTTATTGTGATGACGCACCTTGGTCGACCAAACGGTCGGCATATTTCTGCGTATTCTGTGAAACCAATTGCGAAGCGACTTTCGGGTTTGTTGGGAACACGCATTCAAGTGATGCGATCGGTGATTGGGAAAGATGTTGAGCGAGCGATTGAAAAAATGGAAAATGGAGAAGTTTTGTTATTAGAAAATTTGCGGTTCGATGCGCGAGAATCTGAGAACGATGAAGGATTTGCACAAGAGCTCGCGCGATTAGCAGATGTCTATGTAAATGATGCGTTTGCTGTTTCGCATCGCGCGCATGCGTCACTTGTGGCGATTACCTCACATCTTCCTTCGTACGCAGGTCCTTTGTTGGCTCAAGAGGTGGCGGTACTCAGTCGACTTGAGAAACAAGCAAAAAAGCCGTTCGTGTTAATGCTCGGGGGGCTTAAAATGACGACGAAGCTTCCGATCATTGAACGATTTATTTCTGATCTAGATAACTTATTAGTCGGAGGAGCACTTGCGAATGTCTTTTTAGTAGCGAAAGGTCTGTCTGTGGGGAGATCTGTATATGAGGAAGCATCTGTTGAATCAGCTCGCACACTCCTGCGAACTCATGGAGACAGAATCCTCCTTCCGTTAGACGTCGTTGTTGTGCGTTCGCTTAGAAAAGATGCGAAACAACGTGAGGTTGCTGTAGAAGAGATTGGCGAGACAGATCGCATTGTGGATATCGGGCCACGCACACGAAAACTCTTTCAAGAAACTCTCAGTACTGCCAAGACGATTGTCTGGAATGGGCCGCTCGGTTATTGTGAAATTGCAGCATTTTGTGCAGGGACGCGTGATGTCGCAAAGGTGATCGCCCATCAGACGGGAAGTACAACAACGATTGTGGGTGGGGGAGATACACTTCCGGTCATCGAAGCACTTAAACTTGCGGATAAATATACTCTTCTTTCAACAGGAGGAGGGGCCCTCCTTCAATTTCTTGCGGGAGAGTCTCTGCCTGGAATTGAAGCACTTACCATGTAGTCTATGAAAATTGAATCTATCCACACACATGAAATCCTAGATTCTCGTGGGAATCCGACTTTGAATGTAACTGTGTTGTTGAAAGGAGGGATATCAGGAAGCGCAAGCGTTCCAAGTGGTGCTTCTACAGGAGTGCACGAGGCTCTTGAGTTACGTGATGGAGACGCGAAACGCTACCACGGGAAGGGGGTTTTGAAGGCCGTGGCGAATGTGCATAAGAAAATTGCCCCAGCTCTTATAGGGATGAACGTAATGCATCAACGGGATATTGATGCGGTGATGATGGAGCTTGATGGATCGCTTAATAAGGCCCATCTTGGGGCGAATGCCATTTTAGGTGTGAGTCTTGCGTGTGCATATGCGGCGGCGCGAGCAAAGAAAATGCCACTGTATGCGTATATTCGAGAGACATTTGAACTCCCGTTTACAACGTACAAACTTCCTGTGCCAACCATGAATGTTTTGAATGGTGGGGCGCATGCAGGATGGATTTTAGATTTTCAGGAATTCATGATCGTTCCAAAACAAGCAACGTTTAAGGAACGAGTGCGAGCAGGGGCGGAGATTTTTGAAGAGCTTGGATTACTTTTGAAGAAGAAGGGATACTCAACTCTCAAAGGTGATGAAGGAGGATACGCTGTACCGCTCAAAAACAATGAAGAGGCGTTTAAGTTGATTATTGTGGCAATTAAGAACGCTGGGTATATCCCAGGAAAGAATGTGTTTCTTGCCATGGATCCTGCGGTTTCAGAGCTCTATGATAAAAAGACAAAACGGTACATATTGAAGACAGAAGCAAAGAAGATGACAAGTGCGCAAATGATTGATTTATGGGAAGGATGGCTTGCAAAATACCCAATCATTTCTTTGGAAGATGGTCTTGATCAAGATGATTGGGACGGTTGGGTGGAGCTTACAAAACGTCTCGGGAAAAAAGTGACACTTGTGGGAGACGATTTTCTTGTGACAAATGTTGCTCGACTAGCAAAAGCGATTGAACTGAAAGCGGGGAATGCCATTTTGATTAAGGTAAACCAAATTGGAACACTCACTGAGTCTGTGGATGCCATTATGCTGGCAAAACAATATGGGTGGAAAGTGAGTGTTTCACATCGCTCTGGAGAAACAGCAGATACAACAATCGCAGATCTCGCGGTTGCGGTGAACGCAGACTTTATCAAGACAGGCTCCTTGTCACGCTCAGAACGTCTTGCAAAGTATAATCGGTTAATGGAAATTGAAGAGGAAGTGAGTTAAGTATATGACTGAACGTCGACCCTCCTTTTATCGAGATCCTATTATTCGTGAGGCTATTTACCGAAAGTCACGCGAAATTTTTGGTTCACGAGAAGTTTCTGATGAAGCAATTGATAATTTCTTTCTGCTTGAGGGAGAAAAACTTTCAGAGGAAGAGAAGGCAGACGTAGGTCGTTTTGTCGAGCATGTGAGTAAACGATTAGTGAATGCGGCTCTGCATCGCCCTGGAGCCGAAATTTCAACGAAGGAGAAAGCGAAGCAATGCTTATTCGATCCAAAAGAGCGCTTTGGATTCATTTCATTTCATGACCCAGCTCATGCGATTGCGATGTATGATAAAAGCGAAGGAAAGAGTTTGGTGCCAAGCTTCCTTACGGCAACGTTAGAAGAAGGGTACACAGATCCGAACGTGATGCTCGAGGAATTTCCTGCTCTCATCTTTTCACAAATTTTCGAAGGACGACCTTTGTTTGCTTCGTTTTTAGATTCGGAATCTACAAGCGCACTCATGGAAGTTTTGACGGTTGGTGATTATGAACATCCGGAAGTTGCCAAAGTCGCTTTTGAGAAAATTGCTTCAGAGGTGGATCACAAAGATTTTGAATCTGTACGTCGTGCGTACGAAAAAACAATCGTCCTTTTTTTAAGTGAGACTGCATTTCGAAGAGTGCCAGAGCATAAAGAGGAAGTGAAGCAAACAGGAGAGGAAGCCCTTTTACTAAGTGCGAGCAATCCTGATGAAAAGTACTTGCTTCTTGCAAGAACGATTTTCGAACAATACGGTTCAAATAAGAAGGTTTTATTTCAGGAGTTCCAGCGAATTTGTGGACCACTTTTAGAGCGTTTGCGTAGAAAAGATGAACAGACGAACTAAGAAGAATATCAATAACTGTTACTAAATCCTGTATGTCTGACCCCCTAAAAAAACCGAACGTGCTTATCATTATTGATGGGTTTGGTGTGGCGCCTGATGGAGAGGGAAATGCCATTGTACGAGCAAAGACTCCTCAGTACGATCGATTTGTTCGCACCTATCCAACGATGACCCTTCGAGCCTCTGGAGAGGAGGTTGGATTGAGTTGGGGGGAGATGGGAAATTCAGAAGTCGGACACTTGGCAATCGGTGCGGGGCGTGTGTACTATCAAACCTTTCCACGCATCAATCGTACAATGGAAGCAGGGGAGTTCGCGGGGATTGAAGGGTTTGTTCATGCGTTTGAGCATGTCAAAAAACAGGGAAGTAAACTGCATCTCATTGGAATGGTCTCGCAGGGCCGTGTGCATTCAATGGATTTACATTGTCACGCTCTCTTGGAAGCGGCAAAAATGGCCGGCGTGAAAGAGGTTTGTGTGCAAGCCATTCTCGACGGTCGTGACACTGTTTATAATGCAGGAATCGATTTTTTAACGAACTTACAAGCAAAGATGGCTGAATTGAAGATCGGGAAGATTGCTTCTTTGTCAGGGCGTTATTATGCGATGGATCGTGATACAAGATGGGATCGAGTAGAAAAAGCGTATAACGCAATGGTGACGGGAGTTGGAGAAACCGCTGAAGATCCACTTGAAGCAATTCGTGCATCGTATCAAAAGGAAGTGTATGACGAGGAGTTTTTGCCGACAGTGATTGTGAAAGATGGGGCGCCAGTTGGTCGCGTGGAAGAGAATGATGCGGTCATTTTTTTCAATTTTCGTCCAGACCGTATGCGGGAACTTTGTAAGGCATTTGTATTACCGGATTTTGATGGGTTCGTTCGTACGCAAGTGAAGAATGTCTTTTCTGTGACCATGGCAGAGTATGAGAAAGGACTTCCTGTAGAAGTCGCGTTTGCTCCAGAAGTTATTGAGCACACCTTGGCACAAATATTATCTGAGAAGGGGCTTAAGCAACTTCATATTGCAGAGACGGAAAAGTATGCGCATGTCACATTCTTCTTGAATGGAACAAAGGAAGAGGCGTTTCCAGGTGAAGAACGCATTATCATCCCAAGTCCAAAGGTCGCAAATTATAATGAGGCTCCGGAGATGAGTGCACGACTTATTGCAGATCGTGTCGTGAAAGAAATGCGTGAAAATAAATTTGATTTCATCGTCACGAACTTTGCCAATCCTGATATGGTAGGACATACCGGAGATCAAGCAGCCGCGATGAAAGGGATTGCGGTCGTGGATGAGTGCATTGGGAAAATTGTGGATGAGACGCTTGCGCGAGAAGGACATGTGTTTATCACGGCGGATCACGGCAACGCAGAAGAAATGAAAAACCTGCGCACGGGAGAGAACTACAAAGAGCATGCGACCAATCCTGTGCCATTCCTTATTATCGGAAAAGAATATGAAGGTCAGCCGTCGATTGCCGGAGAGGTTCCAGAGGGAGATCTCTCACTGATGTCGCCTGTGGGAATGCTGGCTGATGTTGCACCGACCATTCTTGCAGTGATGGGAATTGAGCAACCTCCTGACATGACGGGGCAGTCACTCTTGTAGATATGAAGACAGATGCGGTGTTTTTAAAACTGCTCAAGGAGCGTTGGCCAGAATTGACTGCGACACGCTCTCTTGAAAAATGTTGGCAGATACTTTCTATGGATGAGAGGTATCTTTTGCTTTCGTTGTGTGCGAGAAGTGGAAAGGCATCTCATGTTGATTTTGTTGAGAAACACATGGGCTTTTATCAGGATTGGAAGCAAAATGATTTACTGTTTGATCTTGCGTCATCAGGTTCTCTTGCGGCTGTAAACGTTTTATATCGTCAATGGTATGCCCTTGATCCCGATCAACAAGGATCTATATTACTCCAATTAGTAAGGACGGAAACTTCAGCAGCATTCGCTATAGTACGTTCTCATAAAAATGATGTAGATCGAAGGTATCAGAAAAAAATTGAAAAAAGTGTCTGGTTTCGTTCTCAAGAAATTTTTTCCATACTTCAACTTCTTAAAAAACGATGGCCGAACCCTGGGGCGATGGAGATTGGGAATCCCTATCAGAATTTGGTAGGGGTGTTGTTGAGTGCACGGACACGAGATGAACAGGTGTTGAAGTTGATGCCAGGTTTTTTCAAAGCGTTTCCTACTCCTCAAAAACTTGCAAAAGCAACAACGAAACAGATCGAACAAAAGATCAACACGATTGGCATGTTTCGACAGAAGGCGAAGAATCTAAAGTCGATGGCTGTTGATGTCGTGGAAAAGTTTGATGCTGAGATTCCTGATACCATGGAAGAGCTCGTGAGTCTTGCTGGGGTGGGACGTAAGACTGCAAGTGTCGTTCTCGTTGCCTCGTTTGATACACCTGCGATTGCGGTGGATACCCATGTTCACCGCGTCACAAATCGATTAGGATGGGTAAAGACGAAGACGCCAGAAAAAACAGAAGAAGCGTTGTTGAAGATTGTGCCAGACAAGATGAAGAAAACGGTGAATCAGGTATTTGTGAAGCATGGGCGGTACATCTGTATTAGTAAACCCCGATGCTGGGCCTGCCCTGTGCGCGAACAGTGTGCATTCAAACAGAAGAATCTTGCCATACCAAAGAATGCAGAAGAGATGCTTACTGATATTAAGCGACGAGAGCTCGAGCTCGAACAATTAAGAGAACAAGCTGTGTAATATGAACATCGATCATAAATTCTCTCACGCCTTTTTTAACAAGACGCGTCAGCACTGGCTTTCTCGACATATTGCTGTTGCCGCATCGACCCATCTTATCTGGTTGATGATTGGGGTGCTCGTGACGGTTACGGCATGGAATTCCGAAACAATCGTTTTTGTTCCTGGGGCCGACACGTTGTTCGTACTTGCACTTCTGCTTCCTGCATGGGGGGTGACAGGAATTATTTCAAAATTGGTTAATCGAAAGCGTCCGTATCTTGAAACGAAACAGAAACCACTTATTGATCCATTTGTTCATACAGCGTCGTTTCCAAGCGCACATGCGACCTTTGCATTCACGATTATTTCTTTGAGTTTCTTATTTTATACAGCCCTTTTGCCGTATATGCTTGCGGCTGGTATTGTGGTTGCACTTGGTCGAGTAGCCACAGGAGTCCACTTTTTTTCAGATATTCTTGCAGGAGCATTCATCGGACTTCTTGTCACACCGTATGCGACCGTCGGCGTAATTATGATTTTAGAGAGACTATGACAAAAAAAATCGTAACTGTTTCTGGGGGGTTTGATCCAATTCATGTTGGACATATTCGTATGATCCAGGAGGCGGCGGCTCTTGGAGATGAGTTGGTGGTGATTATTAATAATGATCATTGGCTCAGAAAAAAGAAAGGACATGTGTTCATGCCTCAGGATCAGCGGAGAGAAATCGTGGAGGCGATTAAGGGGGTGACACGTGTGGTGTTTACGGCGCATGAGCCTGATGATGAAGATCGATCTGTTTGTCGAGAATTGCGGATGATTGAGCCACAGATTTTTGCGAACGGTGGGGACAGATTTGCAGACAATATTCCTGAGGCGATTGTGTGTCGTGAGCTTGGGATTGAAGCCGTGTTTAATGTGGGGCAAGGCGGAAAGATGCAATCAAGTTCATGGTTAACTGCGGAGGATCGAGAGGAACGTGATTGTTTTTGTGAGTCAGGTTCTAAATATAATGCCTGTCATGGGAAGTAATCTATGATGAAATTTCTTGGATTGATTATTGGAATCGTGCTCTTAGTCGGGGTTGTATTGTCTGGCTCCTATCTGTTTGATGCCTATCTGATTTCTCCTGACGATGATGCGGAAGCTATATCGATTACGATCGAAGAGGGGTCTCGAGGAGTTGGAATAGCAGAGCAACTTGAAGCGGAAGGGATCATCACAAGCCAGCTTTTTTTTCGATTGTACACTAGGGTATCAGGGTCAATTCTTCAGGCAGGAATATTTGAACTGAAACCGGGAATGAGTCTTCGAGCAATCGTTTCTGTGCTTGGAGATGCACGTGTATCAGAAGTGCAAGTAACCATTCCTGAAGGATACACACTCAAGCAGATTGGGGAGGCTGTCATGAGTGTATTACCAGAGATCACTCAAGAGGAATGGGAGGAGGTAGCGGGACCAAATGGCAAGTGGATGGTGGCCGAGTCTGAAATCCTTTCTGGAATTCCAGTTGGACAAGGACTGGAGGGATACCTTTTTCCCGACACGTATCGATTCCGAGCAGATGCGACGGCAGAGACAGTTGTAGAGACAATGGTGTTAACCTTAAAGCGAAGGTTGGCAGAAAATGATATTGTCATTCCTCGCAATCTTATTTTTGAAGGAGGGCTCACGTTTCATGAAATGATGACACTTGCGTCGATTGTAGAACGCGAAGTGCGTCAGGCGGATGAGATGAAAATTGTTGCGGGAATCTTTTACACGCGCATGCAAATTGGCATGGCACTTCAGGCTGACTCTACGGTCAATTATGTGACGGGCAAGGATACCCCATCTATCTCCCTTGATGATAGTCAGATCAGTTCACCATACAATACCTATCGAAACCTTGGACTCCCTCCTGGACCAATCAGTAATCCTGGGATGAATGCGATTTTGGCCGTCTTGAATCCAGTGGATTCAGATTACGTGTTCTTTCTTACCTCTCCAGAAGGAGAAGTAATCTATGCAAAAACCTTTGATCAACATATTGACAATAAGTATAAGTACTTAAAGTAATGGATTGACAAAAAGATGTTTTATCCGTAATTTGACCCTTCGGTGACCTTGGTTCTGGAGGGTCTTTCGTTTTCTGAGTTTCAGCTTTTGAATTCAGACATCGGAAGATCCAATCACCTAGGAGGCTATCGTGACCGTTCCTTTTTCGTTCGTGTGGCCAGATCCACAAGAGCCAAGAATCATCGTCCGGGACCTGACGGTTCTGCGGAATCGTCGTCGTCGCAAAAAGGGCGAACCCAAGATTGAGCCGTTGGTGCTTACGGGTGCCAAGCTCATCGAACTTATTCCGCATTGCTTGTACGAAGTCCCAATGGACTGTCACGAGTTGGCGAAAGATGTTCGAGAACTTCGGCCGGGAAGTATCCTGAGTCGAAATATGAAAGTCAGTGAACGTCTCAGTGGCGGACCTATCGAGAGCCAGGTCGATCAGTGCTTTCAGTCATTCGATGGGGTCTTCAAGGCGCGTCGTGGTCTTGGGAAGATTGATCGACGATATCGCTCACGCGAGATTCCGGCGAACAAGAAGCTCGCGGGGACACTCGATGAGCTGATGAAATACTCGTGGGAATTGCGCAAGGTCGATGAGGAAGGACAATCGTCGTTCGTGCTCATCGCGGTGCGTGCTGCCAAGGCATACGGGAAGCCAATCGACGAGACGAAAGTCATGGCTCAACAGCGAACGCTCCAAGCTGGTTCTGTGATCGACTCAATCGGTCGTTTCAATCCAGGACGGATTCCACTCATCTGCTTTGCGGGTGAGAACAAGGTTGCCTCGCGCATCCAAGCAGTACGTGGTATCGGTCGTCGGATGAGTTTCCGCGAGGTGGTGCTTGAGCACTACATCGATCGCTTGCACGAGATCTCGCGTGATGTGTCTCGAAGTCAAGAGCATCGTCTGCGTGGGGAGTGGTTGGTTCCTCTGAAACGGACTCCCAATTCTGTTCGAAAGGAAGCTGGTCAAATAGAGTTCGAAGCACAGCGCTTGCGAGCAATCGTCTCCCGACCGTTCTCGCGTTCGTTCAATCGCTGTGCGGACGATCTCGATGAAGCGGCACAACTTCTGCGTCAGGCTGCGACTGCGAGTGATGGTCAATATGTGGACCAGTCCAAGGATGTCATCGGACGCGTCTATCGCGCGATGATTCAGATGGATTGTCACCGACGTCTTGAAGAGGTCCTGCTCCAAGTGGGAATTCTGGAAGATCGCAAACAAGACATCGGGGCATCCGAGCAACTGATGTACAAAGAAGAACTTCTCGCGATCCATCGCCGTCTTGCGCATGTTGATCCACGTACGGCGAGAAAGCTCGAACACGGGTTCAAACGTCCCGTCCTTCCACGTGTCCTTCCGCGCATTCACCTCGCCGTCGAGGCACTCATGAGGAAACTCATCGACGGGGGACCTGATCTCAAGACCATGCAGACCGAGCTCAAACTCGCCTGCGCTCCACTGTGACCAACAAGGTCACCACATCCGACTCTATACAGGACTAAACGCACACCCCTCGCTCTGGCGAAGGGTTTTTATTTTCCCTAATTTGTCGGCGGCTCAGCCCCCGACCTGGTTGAGTTTTCTTGATAAGTCGTTAGTCGAAATTACAACTTTATTGAGTCCATATTTATGGTAGCCAGGAATTTTTTGAAAAAGAAAAAACCCACCGTTGCTCGAAAAGCTAAGGTGGGCAGGTTGCCGTTGGTCGCTGGGAGTGTGCAGTCAGGTCAGCGACTAAAGACTGCTTGCCAGGCAATTCCTGCGGGCAGGAGGAATGCCAATGCGACCCAGGGTTCGTTGGTCAACCATGCGACCATTCCGACCACGATCGTGAGAGTGATCACTGTTGCTGCGGTCCATCCGTTCATGAGGTCTCCACTCGATTTACTGGGGGGGTGAGGATTTTCCAGAATCGAGACGATTTTATACCTGAAAATCTTGATTTTGTCAATCCAAACAGGGTTGTATGCTAAAATGGCACGGCTATGCTCAGTAAGACAACTTTTTCTTTATTTAAAGAAAGATATCTTGCAAATGGGCATTCGGATTGTTATCTAAAAAGTTGTCTTGCTGGGTATGAAAGAATTCGTGTTACATGATGATTTTGACCTATCGAAGGCAAACATTGATTATCAAAAGGAATTGAATGCGGAGCAATTAGAGGTGGTTTTGCATGGGGATGGGCCAGCTCTCGTGTTGGCAGGGGCAGGGTCCGGAAAGACTCGGACCATTACCTATCGTGTGGCGTATTTGCTTGAGCGAGGGGTGAGTCCAGAGAGTATTTTGCTTGTGACGTTTACGAACAAGGCGGCAAAAGAAATGATGGAGCGCGTGGAGAGTTTGCTTGGTCGTAAACCCAAAGGATTGTGGGGTGGAACGTTCCATTCGATTGCGAACAGACTGCTTCGGATTTACGCTCCTGAGATTGGGCACACATCGAACTTCACAATTCTCGATCAGGAAGACGCAAAGGCACTAGTGAAGGTCTGTATCAAGGCGCTTAAGATCGATACCACTTCACGACGATTTCCATCGCCAGCTAAGCTCAATGGAATTATTAGTTACGCGAAAAACTCTGGGCAACCGATGATCGATGTGCTTGAGACGCGCTATCCAAGTTTTATTGAGATGAGTTCGACGATTGAGCGTATTGCGGAACTGTATGCGTCTCGCAAGCGTGAGTCAGATTCGATGGATTTTGATGATCTGCTTTTGAAGTTGCGAGAGCTGTTGTTTACAAACGAGGGGGTGCGTCAAAGACTCGGACAGCAGTTTGAGTATATCTTGGTGGATGAGTATCAGGATACGAATGTCATTCAAGCGGATATTATTCGACAGCTTGCGAGTGTACATGGAAATGTATTAGTGGTCGGAGACGATGCACAGTCGATTTATTCTTTTCGTGCGGCAGAGATCAAGAATATTCTTGGGTTTCCGCAAACCTACAACAATACAAAAACATTTCGACTTGTTACGAACTATCGTTCCACCCCTGAGATTTTGGCGGTCGCAAACAATACGATTCTTCAAAATCGAGAACAGTTTAAAAAAGAACTTGGGGCCGTTCTGGCGTCTTTTGAGAAACCAAACATTGTGCCAGCACAGAATGCGGCACAAGAAGCACAGTTTATTGCACAGCGCATTTTAGCCCTGCGGGACGAGGGGGTTCCGCTTTCAGAAACAGCCGTGTTGTTTCGTGCAGCATTTCATTCTCAGCAGTTGGAGTTTGAATTGATGCGTAGAGATATTCCGTATGAGTATCGCGGGGGACTCAAGTTCTTTGAGCGCGCGCATGTGAAAGATCTGGTTGCGCATTTGCGGGTGAAAATGAATCCAAAAGACGAGATGGCGTGGATGCGCGTTCTCTCATTGATTCCAGGTGTCGGACTTGTGACTGCGGAAAAAATGGCATCCGTGTTCAAACAATTCACGACTCTTGATGAAATTTTGCATTCACAGCCGCGTGTTCCAAAGCGTGCACAGATTGGATGGAATAATCTTGCAAAGACCCTTGTACTCATGAGGGATGAAGAACGACCTTCGGAGCTCATTCGCGCTGTTGTCACGGGAGACTATCGAGACTACATCGAGGCGGAGTATCCTGATTTTATGGATCGTCTTGAGGATATCGAACAGTTTGCCCTGTTTGCGGAAGGATATACAAGTTTGCAGAAATTCCTAGATGAGGTCGCGCTCACAGGGGAGTATGGAGCACTCCGTGAGGATGGGAGCGTGTTTGAAGAAGAGAAGATGGTGCTTTCTACAATTCATCAGTCAAAAGGATTGGAGTGGTCTGCGGTCTTTATCATGCATCTCGTTGACGGAAAGTTCCCAATTGGAGCGGCACTTGATGAAAAAGGAGGACTTGAGGAAGAGCGACGACTCTTTTATGTCGCCACAACACGAGCCAAAAAGCATTTGTTTTATACCTATCCGATTACCTCTGGATACGATACACTCATGCTTAGTCAGCCTTCGATGTTCTTACAAGAGCTTCCAAGGGAGCTTTTAGAAGAGATTAAATTAAAGGCGAGTGTGTCAAAGCCTTCGTACGGATCGTTCTCAAACGATGAGTGGGTCGATGAGGGACCCACGATTGTGTTTGATGATTTAGGAGAACGCGTGAAAAAGAAACCAACCACCGGAATGAGTTTTTTAAGAGATATTGATGAACTTTGATATGCATGATCATAAAGGACCGGTTTCAACTGCCGAACAGCACTCCACAGTCCATTTTCCAGACGGATTAGATCTGTGTGATAGAGAATTGATTCTTGTGCAATCAGAAAATCAAGACACAGTAGAACGTGCGAGAATAGAAGCGTTCGCGCAAGCGTATCTTGAGGCGAAACAGTTAGCGACAGGGTATATTGAAGGGGCTCCTCTCACAAAGGATCAACTGGAAGAATGTCTTTTGAAGTGGGCTGAATTCATTGAGAAACAAAATAAAGGGTATCGGACAAGCGAAATCAAGGCTACAAATGGAAATCGAAGAGCATCTGCTCAGGAAGTTCCTCGCTTAATGAAGAGGTTTTTAAAGGAATTGGCTGGGCCTCTTGATCAGAATAATCTTCATCGCATGACTCCGACTGAGTTTTGCAGAGAGTTTCAGGAAATTTGTCCGTTTGAAAAAGGAAATGTGCGCATTGGACATCTCGTTTGGGCATTTGCGATTGCTCGAGAGACAAAAAGATGGCCAGACAAACTTCCACCAGATATTTTCAATTAGCACTTATTGATTATGAATTACGATATTGCGTCATTGGACATGCATAAGCGGTATGGAGGAAAGCTTGAAATTAAGTCGAGTGTTCCGCTTGAGACGAAAGAGGATCTTTCAATCGCCTATACCCCTGGTGTGGCGGAACCTTGTCGCGTAATCGCCGCAGATAAGGAGCGTGCCTGGGATCTCACCATGAAAGGACATACGGTTGCCATTGTAACTGATGGGTCTGCCGTGCTTGGGCTTGGGAATATTGGACCAGAAGCTGGTCTTCCTGTCATGGAAGGGAAAGCTATTTTGTTTAAGCGCTTTGCAGGACTCGATGCGTTTCCCATTTGTTTGAATACACAAGATGTCGATGAGATTGTCGAGACGGTAAAGCGCATTGCTCCAGGTTTTGGAGGAATTAATCTTGAAGATATCGCTGCACCGGCGTGCTTTGAAGTTGAGCGACGGTTGATTGAAGAACTTGATATTCCGGTGATGCATGACGATCAGCATGGAACGGCTGTGGTGGTTTTGGCTGGGCTTTTGAATGCACTCAAAGTGGTTGGGAAGAACATCGAAGATATTTCTGTTGTTATTTCTGGAGCTGGTGCAGGAGGGATGGGGATCGCGCATTTATTGTTTGAAGCAGGGATGCAGAAGTTAGCTATGTTGGATTCAAAAGGAATCATTGCCCCTGGTCGAGAAGGAATGAACACGTACAAAGAAGAGCTTGCTGCTCGGATTAATCCAGAAGGACGCACAGGAACGTTAGAGGATGCGCTTCTTGGGGCAGACGTTTTTATTGGGGTGAGCCAGCCAGGACTTGTCACTGCACAAATGGTACAAACAATGGCACCGAGAGCGATCATCTTTGCGCTCTCGAACCCTATTCCTGAGATTATGCCGGACATTGCAAAGGAGGGGGGAGCGTTTGTTATTGCGACAGGACGATCAGATTTCCCAAATCAGGTAAATAACGTCTTAGCATTTCCTGGAATTTTCAAAGGGGCGCTTGAAGGACGGCTACGAAAGATTACACCCGCCATGCGTGTTGCTGCCGCGCATGCATTAGCTGGTCTGGTTCCAGATCCAACAGCCGAGACAATTATGCCTTCTCCATTTGTTCCTGGACTTGCGGACGTTGTGGCAGAAGCGGTGAAGAAGGCAGCTTAGAATATGGGACAAAAACAGCATAAGAAAATAGTCCGCGTCAGCTCCGCAGTTGGTTCTGTGGGCGTTGTGATCGTGTTGTTTTTGGTGTTTATTATTGCGGTGAAATGGTTTCGGGCGGAGCCGATTCCTGAGGAAGAGGTTGTGTCGTCGATTGTCGACGTGTTGAAACCAGATCCAATTTCGCAAGCGGTGATTGATGGAGCCATTGATACAGTGAGTCGGGATGCGGAGTTGTATTGGAAATCATCAAATGCGCGTGTTGGCTCGGCGAGCCGAGGAGAAAAAGATGGCAAGTATTACGTGGAAATGAAAATGACACTCCCAGAGATTGATCGGGAGGTGCATTATTATCAAGTATGGTTATTACGTCGACTCCCGTATGAGTTCTTTTCTCTTGGGGAAATGACCACGGACGAGGATGGATATTTTGTGATTGAGTGGCAGGCGCCAGACACAGAGGATTATTCGGGGTATGGACATATTATTGTGACGGTAAATGCCTACGACGGAGACGCGGGTCCAGGAACGCATAAAGTGATTGGTGAGTTTGGAGGCTAGAGTTCATGATCTGTAGAACAAGTCATGGCGTTCCGTTCGGAATTCATAAAGAGGAACTTTATGAACTCGCTCACTACACTTCATGATCTGTAGAACAGATCACTTCGCTTCGTTCGGAACTTAAGAAGAGGAACTTCTTAAGTTCACTCTCTACACTTCATGATCAAAATGGAAGCCGCTTGAGCGTTGTTTGAGGTTGAGGGGGAGTGTTGCACCTCGTTTCCAGACACCTGTGCCATAGCGGTGTTGGAGAGAATCGAGCGCACATAGGACGGACTGCATGTTCCGTTCTTTTTTGAATAGGGACGGTTGGCTAGGATTTTTTGTAAGCATAGAGGCGGAGAGACCGACAAGACGTACATCGCTTGTGAGTAGGGGTTTTACGATGTTCCAGGAAATTTTAAAAAGATCCATGCCGTCTGCTGTTGGAGTATTCACCGTTCGTTGTTCACTATGACTTGTAAAATCTCCAAACCGCACATGGGCGGTAATGCGACGCGCAACAACTCCATCTCGACGCATGCGCCAACCAACTTTGTCGGCGAGTCCAAAGAGATAACGTTTGAGTACTGTTTGATCTTGAGTATTCTCTGGCAGTGTATAGGAATGTCCGTAAGATTTTGCGTCTGAAGAATTCGCATTCACTCCTTGTGAAGAGTCTCGTCCGTAAGCGGCTTCGTGAAGCCAAAGACCGTAGCTCTTAAATTCACGTTGAAGATCCTCAAGTGGGCATGCACGTAGTTCTGCGAATGTTTTAATATCAAGTGCGTGTAAACGTTTAAGAATACGGGGACCGATTCCGCAGAGGTCATCAAGTTTACAACGGTTCAACAAGTCGATAAGTTCTTCTGGTTGAACAACAGTGAGTCCACTTGGTTTCACAGTCTCACACGCAAGCTTTGCCATGAGTTTGTTTGGGGCAATACCGATGGAGGCGGTGATGTGATTCCCGAGTTCTTCTTTAAGACGTGTACGGATCATTTGAGCCATATACGTCGCTCCAAAAAAATCTTCCGCCTCTTCTGTTATATCTAAAAAACTTTCATCTACACTGAATGGTTCCACATGTGGAGTGAACTCCTGGTAAATTGCGTTGAAGCGATGCATGATGTCTGAGTACTTTTCTGGGTCGCCGGCATAGAGAATAAGTGAAGGGCAAATCTTCTTTGCTTCCCAGGTAGACATAGCGGTCTTCACCCCAAGTTTCTTAGCTTCAATAGAGGCGGTTGCGACGACGGAGCGCTCTTGGTCTTTTCCTGTAATCCCAATCGGTTTTCCACGCAAAAAAGGGTTCGCCTGTTGCTCTACAGAGGCAAAGTACGAGTTCATGTCAATGTGAAGGATGATGCGATGCATAGTTGACGATGTGCTCTGGAATGTTAGGGTTTGTATACGGAGGTGTCTCATGGCATTTGATCCAGAACGATTTGTTCACTCGAAAGCTCAACTCTGGGATTATCGAGACTGCATAACGTTCCTGAATGAGCATGGGCAAGATCTGCTTCGGTCGGGTCCACTCGACTACAAAGACGCGCTGTTTCAGGCGCGTCTCATGGATCCAAATCGAACGCGCATTAGCATTATTCGAGAGAAAGGTGCGCGACAGATTGTTGCTGTTGCTTTGCTCAAGATCAGCTACGACTGGCGCAAGGGGGTTGGGGACGTTGAATATGTTCTGGTGCACCCTGAGTTTCGCGGAGAAGGTCGCGGGCTTGGTCGCGCTGTCATGGAACATTTGATCGAACAGGCAGGGGAGGTGCGTCCAAAGATCTCTCTGCTCAAGCTCGTTTCCGAGGAGGAACGTGAGGGGGCACGAATCCTCTACGAGAAGCTTGGGTTCAGACCCGTCAAAGGTTCGAACATTCATTTCGAACATACGCTCAGCTAGCACCTATCAGGTGCTTTTTTCTTATCCATCTGTATAGAGTTCGACTAATCGCCATTCGAGCATTTCTGGGTCGAGTTTGAGTTTGAAATAATTTGTTGTGTCTGACACAGAGAAATAGAATATACGTTTTTGACCTTCGCGAGCGGTATGCACAAGGTTTACGGTTTCGATTTTGTAGTCACGTTCGTTCCATCTCATGGTGCGTGGAAAGACGCGATTATCTTTGAATGCGACAGTGACGTCTATAGGATCGTTAAGCATTTCGTGCATAGGATTAGATGGTGCTAAGTGATCGGTGGTCGATCATTTGACGAATGACTTGTCTGATTTTTCGGCGACTCGTTCGGATTTTGATCGCACGAAGACTCTTGATGAAACGTTGATCCCGTTGTCGTGGAAGGAAGGCGAATGTGTTGGAGTGGTGGCGTAG
The DNA here is from genome assembly GCA_013204385.1 of Candidatus Uhrbacteria bacterium. GTDB lineage: Bacteria > Patescibacteriota > Patescibacteriia > UBA9934 > GWF2-40-263 > UBA12478. The sequence goes on along the minus strand of JABMNY010000003.1, from coordinate 42,489 downwards.
TGTAGTGGCGGTAGACATAGAACGTAAAGAGTAAGTGAATTAAGGGATCAGGTTCATCAAAGGATGAAGGTCAGGCCACAATGAGGGTTTCACGAGCGTGACGATTCTGAGCGAAGCAGAATAACGTCTTCTCTGTTACCGCGTATTGTAGCGAGACCTTTAGCCTCGATGATTCTGAAAATTGGCAAACTAAAATCCCACGGTCAGACGCGTGATCCCTTACGCGTCTCATCATGGGATCTCAAATTGTCAGCTGGTGACCGTCCTTAGCTTCGCGAGTCTAAGGACGGTTGGATGTTATTATTAGATGGGTTGGAACTTTCTGATGACGGCTCGGACCACCCCTTGGATAATGCAGTCTTGGACGTAGATTGGATCCATTGAGCTGTTGGCTGGTTGAAGACGAATACGATTTGTCTCTCGGTAAAAACGCTTGAGCGTTGCAAAGGCATTGTCCAGAAGTGCGACGACAACCTCTCCGTTACGTGGGGAAGGATTACGTTCGATGACAACATAGTCTCCATCAAGAATTCCGTCTTCAATCATGGAGCGTCCTTTTACACGTAAGACAAATGAGTTGGCACCATCGAGAACAAAGTCTACAGGGACAGCCATCGTTTCATTATCTTGGACAGCTTCTATTGGTTCTCCTGCGGTAATGAGTCCGATGAAGGGGAGAAGGATAGAGGATCCTGATGCGGCTTCTTGAACGAGTTCAATTGAACGTGCTTCACCATCATCTCCATTTACGATAAGTCCTTTTTCAACGAGAGACTGGACATGGCCATGAATGGTTGCGGGGGAAGAGAGTCCGAATGCGTCAGCGATTTCTCTGTAGGAGGGGGCATACCCGTTCTCTTCAATGTGTGTGCGAATGAACGCGAGCACAGCTGACTGTTTTTTTGTGAGTTGTGGCATACAGTATCTCGTTAGGTGTTCGCTTTATGTTCGTATTATGAACCGAACAAAAACCGAACGCAAGGGGTGGGGTGGGGATAACTCAACAGGGTGGAAATAAATTGAGGTGCTTCGGCGGAACCGGGCCAAGTCTTACAATATCTTGACTACCACCGGCACACCTAAATTTATTTCCACCCTGTTGAGTGTTGCTAGAAGAGAGAGAATTTACTGACGAATGGTGGAGCCAGGCCAAGTCTTGCAATACCTTGACCACCACCATTTCTCCAAAATTTCACACACACGTTTTGTATCGTTGTTGGGAGACAAAGATGGATAATAAAAAACGCTCAGTCCAAGTGGGCTGAGCGAGCGTTTCATCAAGGGATGAGTTCGTTGCGAGGAGGAAGTTGGTGCAGGATCACAGGAAGAAGACTCGGATCGATCACGGCGACGGATCCGTATTTCAAGTGAGTGCCTTCTTGGTAGTTGAGTGGGTCGCCATGCAAATCGACGATCTTCCCGCCAGCAGCAAGGAGGATGGCGTGGCCTGCAGCGGTATCCCAGACGGCTGGTCTACCAGGTCGAGTGATAACAAGGTCATGTCCATTGTTGAGTATGCCGGTATAGAGACCACCAGACGGTTGGTCGATCTCAACCGCTTGAACATTGAGCGATTGAGCGATGCGCATGAAAAGGGCGCGCGTCACAACTTTTGTGGGGGTGGTCATACGCACCTGCTCCATGAGCTGGATGCGTCGACCAGAAAGTTCTCTCGCTGGTTGATCACCGACTTTCATCCACGCACCTTGTCGGTACCCACCCCAGAAGAGCGTGTTGCTCACAGGGAAGTAGATCACTCCCAATACAGGGATATTCCCTTGCATGCGTGCGATCATTGTACAGAAGGTGTCGGCTCCTTCGATAAACGCACTTGTTCCATCGAGTGGATCCACGATCCAGAAGTACTTAGGGCGCTCGAGGTCATGTGTGTTTACAGCCTCCTCATCAAGGATGAATGCATAAGGATCGCCAGCCTTCAAGACCCGTTGAATGATTCGAGACGCTCGAGCGTCTGCCTCTGTGACGAGCGTGCCATCAGGCTTTTTCGTGGTCTCTAGGGAGAGACCACGCGTACGGAAGTCTACAAGAGATCTTCCACCCATCTGAGCAGCTCGTGAAGCAAGTGTGAGAAGAGCAAACATGTTTCAACTCCATAAGGATGGGGGAGGGAGTGGAGGCTGACGGTACACATTTTGAAGGAGATTGTCAATATAAAAACCTACCAAGTGGTAGGTGTGAGAGGAGAGTATCTCTATGAGGGGAAGCGAGCGATGATGTCGGTGAAATACCAGTGACGCATGGTTGTCCCATCGAGACTTGGGCCATCACCTTCGATTTCTTCCTTGTGAATGATGTCCCAACCCTTCAGACTCCTGACAAGTTCATTGGTTCTATAGAGTGAGGGGACAGGATTTGCAAAACCGGGAATTGGGTTGCGCCAGAATGTCCGTAGACCCAGCACACAGTTGGGTCGTGCGTACTGAGCGAGGCTTGGAAGCAGATTGTCTGTCACGTAGTCGTGGGGAAGGAACTGAATGAGGTTCCAGCACATCATGAAGTCAAAACCTGAATGGTTTGATTCCAAGAAGCTTGAGAGACCATTACACACATCTGCTTGAATCCATCGCATTCCGATTGGAAGCGAATCTGGTGATGGTTGGCGGTCAATGGCTGTGACACGAGCTTGTTTACTTGAGGCGACGAATGCCCAACGGCCATCACCTGCACCCAAGTCGAGTCCATCAGACCCTCGGTTGATGAGAGCGATGAATTTAAGTCGCAGAGTTCCTGTGTCTAACATGTTCCATCCTCCAAAGAACGCTAGAACATAGCTTAGAAATACAAAAAGATCAAGGGTTCAGGCAATTATCCCGAACTCATCCCCACTCTATGCGATGACAAGCGGTCAAAATTTTGTTAACCTGAGGCAACATTGCGTATGAAAAAAACGGTCGAATCTGTCACTCAAGGTCAGCCTGATAAAGTCTGTGATCAAATCGCAGACGCCATTGTGGATGAATATTTACGTCGTGACGCGCAGGCACGCGTGGACGTAAATGTATTAGGAAGTCATGGGATGGTGATGGTTGGTGGAGAGGTGACGAGTACGGCTGACTTTGATATCGGAGCACTTGCTCGCCAGGTGTACGCAGAGATTGGGTATAAGGATGATATTGAAGTGTTCGTGAATATCGAAACGCAATCTGATGAAATGAAGCGCGTCTCAAATGGCGTGACGGACAACATGGTTGTAAACGGGTATGCCACAAATGAAACACGCGAGCTCATGCCACGCGCTGTCGTATACGCACAGAATCTTGCCAGACGACTGGACGATCTACGCAAAAGTGATCCGATGTTTTCTTGGCTCAAACCAGACGGAAAAATTCAGTTGACCATGGATGGGGCACAGGTGAGTTCTGTGACGGTTCTTGCGTCGCATCAAGTGAGCATAGAAGAAAAAGAGGTAAAGACTGCGTTGCTCGAGCGTCTCTTGATTCCGATTGTAGGAGAAGATGGCGTGCAAATTTTTATCAATCCGATTGGATCTTTTATTGATGCAGGATTCCGTGCAGATTCAGGAGCGTCTGGACGCAAACTTACCGTTGATACCTATGGGGGGCTCATTCCACAAGGAGACAGATCTCTTTCTGGAAAGGATCCAAGTAAGGTGGACCGTGCAGGTGCGTACATGGCGCGCTACGCGGCGCGTTATTTGGTGGAGCAGGGGTTGGTAGCCTCTGCGATGGTTACACTTGTGTATTCGATGGGTCGGGCAGAGCCTGTGCATGTTCAGGCAGTTGGGATGGGAGTGAAGTCTCGAGGAAGCAAGACAGATCTGACAAACCTACTCTTGCAGACATTTGATTTTCGACCAGAAGCCATTACAGAGCGGTTAAATCTGTTTCAGCCTGTATATCGAGCAACCGCTGCCTACGGACATTTTGGACGAGAAGGGTTCCCGTGGGAGGAAACGTTTGTGATATAGTAAATGGGTATGGGAAGTAAGAATTCAAAAAAAGAATCAAATTTTTCAGTCGCGATGGTGGTCGCGATTGTTTTAATTGCAAGTACATTTCTTTTTCTACGACCTGCTCCTGAAGAAGTAAAGGCACGCTCAGAAGACGGGATCGTCTCACTTGAAGGAGTCACAAGTGAATCAGGAGTGATTGTGATCGAACGTCTTGATGGAGTGACAACAGATATTGAACACGCAGTGAGTCCCGTGTATGAACTTGCGTTTACACAGAGAGGGATCCTTCAGGAGGGGGAGCTCACATTTGAATTCGATCAATTCACAGAAGAAGGACTCATGATTCAAGATGTCGTGGTCTATCAATTTGATCGTTCTACACTTTCTTGGGAGGCACTCCCAACATCTTTTGTACTTGAGACACAAACACTTTTTGCTCCGGTAAGTTTTGCGGGAAATCTTCTTGTGGGATTGGGAGAACGGGTTCTTGTTGAGTAAGTTTGGTATCCTGTATTTACGTGTGTTATACTGTGAGTAATAAAATTTCTTAACGTTCTTTATTCTTCCCGTGCAAGCGGTGAGGAGAGAAGTCTATGCCAACAAAAACAAAAACATCCTCCTCTGCTTCAAACACAAAGGAGGTAAAGAAACCTGTTGCAAAAAAGAAAACGGTTTCAAAGAAAACAGCCGTCAAGAAAACAACAACAAAAAAAGCAGGAGCAAAAAAGAAACCTGTTGCAAAAAAGTCTGTTGCAAAAAAAACTCCCGTAGCTAAAACTCCTGAACTGGTATTTCAAGTGGAAGAAGAGACCGTTCCTGTAGTGACTATCATAGAAAAATCTGCACCAGGATCTCGTTCAAAATTAGAAGTGCATCATAAAATCGTTTTTCTTGGAACGTGTCGCAATTGTGATCACATGCCAATGGGGGTAAATAAGTTGATCGGAGTCCTCTCTATCTCTATCGCGATTCTCTCTGGTCTCTTGCTCTCAACAGCACTCCCCGGAAATTTCGAAATGCCATCTCTTTCTGTGAGTGGTTTTACAGATTGGATCAGCGGATATACTCTATGAAATATCTAGGACTCATTTCTCTGAGCGCGCTCGTGTTAATGGGGGCTGGGTGTGCCCCAGTTGCCCAAGAAGAATCTTCACTCACCTTTAGCTATCCAGACTCTGTGCAAGACGAAACATCAACTCAAACGTGGAGTTTTCCTGGAACCCTTCCAGAAGAACAGATTGCCAATAAACAGATTCGTATCTCAACAGAAAAGGGAGATATCGTTTTTGAACTCTTTGCAGATACGGCTCCAATGACCGTTTCTAACTTTGTATATTTAACGGAAGGAGGATACTACACTGGACTGAAATTTCATCGACGTGAAGAGGGGTTTGTGATTCAAGGAGGAGATCCTGCTGGAAATGGGACGGGTGGTCCAGGCTATGAATTCTCTGATGAGCTTACAGATGATTACACGTATGAGCGCGGAATTGTCGCCATGGCAAACCGTGGACCCAGTACAAATGGCTCGCAATTTTTTGTCATGTTAGGAGATGTGCCACTTCCAAAGTCTTACTCCATTTTTGGACGTGTACTTGAAGGAATGGATGTCGTGGATGCCATTATGGTCGGAGATGTCATGACAACCGTTACGGTCGAAGAGCGCGCACAATAATATGGATACCAAACACAGGGTCGAGTTTCTCGTCCCTGTGTTTTTGTTTTCTGCGCTTTTGATTGTGTTGGGTATCGGGATGTTGATGCATCAGGAACAAAAGAAAGAAGTTGAGCTCGTGATACAAACAGAGCCTGAAGAACTGCTGGTTGAGGAAAAAGAGGGAGTAGAAGAAGAATTCCCTGTTGAAGTTACTTCGCACGTACTTCTTCCAGAAGAAGTGCGTGGAATCTATTGGACCGCTGTGACAGCAACGAATGCACGTGCAGATCAATTGATTGAGTACATGTTGGAGACGGGGCTGAACGCGGTAGTGATTGATGTGAAGATGGATAATGGACAACTGCTTGAGGTCGAGGATTTTAGGGAAGTATTGGTGCGTCTTGCGGACGCAGGAATCTATCGGATCGCACGCATCGCGGTGATGCGTGATGGAGCATTTGCTTGGGATCATCCAAGTGTGGCACTGCGCTCGTTAGGAGGAGGGTATTGGACTGATTCGATCGGATCGGTTTGGGTGGATCCTTCCGCACAAGAAGTCTCAGACTACGCTATCGAACTTGGTCGACGATTTTACGAAGCGGGATTCGATGAGATTCAGTATGACTATGTGCGATTTGCTTCAGATGGCGCCGTGAACGCGACTGTCTATCCTGTGTATGATCACCGCGAGACAAAAGTGGAAGTGATGCAGAGATTTTTTCAAACCGTGGGAGGGACGATGCATGATGAAGGGATTCCTGTTTCGTTTGATGTGTTTGGCATGACGTTTGAGTCCCATCATGATTATAATATCGGTCAGCGTTTAGCGGATGTCTTTCCCTTTGCTGATTGGGTTTCACCCATGGTGTATCCCTCGCATTATCCAGACGGATTTAAAGGACTTGGAAATCCAGCTTTGTATCCGTATGAGATCGTGAAAATGGCATTGGATTCAGGAACACACTTGATGCTTGGAATGTATTCGGGAACCGAAGAGGAGCTGCGATCGCATTGGCGACCATGGCTTCAAGATTTTGACATTGGCGCAGTGTACACAAGTACATTGATCGAGGCACAGATCCAAGCGGCACGTGACGCCGGGGCAAGTGGGTGGATTCTGTGGAATGCCCGAAATGTGTACGAGCCCGCAAACTATCTTCCATGACACACGTTTTAGCCAACCAGGTCGGGGGCTGAGCCGCCGACAAATAAGGAAAAATAAAACCGACCGCTCAATGAGGGGTCGGGGCGTAGCGGAGTGTCGGAGACGGCACTCTTGTTGTTGTAGGGTCAGGACCCCTGTGGACGTTCGCGGACAGTGACCTGCCCGCCGGCCTTGACCTTATCCGTGACGACGACGGTCTGACCCGACTTGAGGGTCTGGCCCGGAGCCGCTTCGACAGAGAGGTCGCGCTTGTCGCTCGAGACCCCCGCGGCGGTGAGCGCCGAATTGACGGTCATTCCCTTCTTGAATGGTACGGTGACTTCGGTCGGGGTTCCGCTTAGCGGAACCACTCGTACGGTGACTGTGGCTGACATTAGGGCTCCTTGCAACTTTTTGATCGATTCATGATGAACTAGGTGATTTGAAGGAGGTTACCCACCAACATCTCAAATAGTGGGGAATTTGTACCGCCTTTCCACGAATTCGTCAATCGTGCAATAGCTGCACTGGCGGCGATACTACTGACATAGGTTATGCCATGGTCTCCACATGTTGGCGTTACCGCTTCGCTTGAGGAGTACAATCGCGATTCGTAAAACGCGATCTGTACTGGGTCTGTGGGGTTGATGGCATAGACCACGACGAATTCTTTTGCGATCCGTGTGTCAATGAAGACATCGATGAGTGGATTGTCTCGTACGATCCCCCAGACATCGCAACGAACATCCATGGAATCAACACAACAAATGACGGAATCCCTGAGGGGCTGTCTCGTCCAATTTTTCAGGTGAGTTCTGATCTCTATTCCACTTTTTTCTCTTACAATCTCCTTGAGAGCATCGACTTTATAACGACCGAGGTCCTTGATCCGATAGACGCTCATAGGAATATTGTGTGAAGCTACATCATCATTGTCCCAAACTTGGATATTCACTGCTCCGATTTGAGAGAGTTTGACCACCACTTCACCACCAACAGACCCTGCACCAATGACGGTAACAGGTCGTGCAAGTGCGGGATCAAAGAGCTCATCTTGTTGATCAAAGTTCATGGAACGGTCAGGAGGGGGAGGTTGCATCGGAGTTCTCCATGCTTGGGACTTTCGGCCATGCTTCAATTTTCACTGTTGCCAGATTTGGTGTGTAACCAAGTATCAGCCAGGTGAGGACATGCTTTACAGCATCTGCGTAACGCGCCTCTCCTCCAGCTTTAGCTATGGCTGTTCCAGCGTTTCCAAAGCAAGGACCGCCATGCTTGGCGATATGCGGATGAGGAACCCCGTCTGGATGGGTGGAGTCTTCACTCCACACGGTTACACCACCTTCCTTGTTGAGACGAATAACAAAAGTTCCTGCGAGATACGCCTCGAGTTCATGAATGATGACAAGAGGACGTGTCCACACATGCATGGCATCCTCGAAGAGTTCCAGGCGATCAACATCCGGAAGATTGAGAATGATCTGAAGATCCTTTGGAAGCCGTTTTTTGGTTGCGCGAGAATACGATGTCTTTTTCAGAGCTTCTTCCATACCTCTCCAGAGAACGAGTTCGCGCGTTTTCTCTGCGAGCCTTGCATGCAATCGCTTGATCTCTTCTTCGCAGTTGCGTGCATTTTCCGTAGCGCCATCCGCAAACGGTTCGATCCATGTACGAGCTTTTCGGAGAAATTTCGTGCACGGAAGAGGTTTTTGGGCAGTAGGCTTTCCCGTGCGCTTCGCATCCCAACCGAGCGCGAGCAATTGCTCGAAGATCTGGACACTCGTCAAAGGATTGAAGATTCCAAGCGTTGGAATGAGAAGGTACCAAGTGTCTTCGAGAATTTGAACAAGATTTTTTTCATCTGCATCCTTCAGAACAATTCCTCTTCCTTGTGTTGGGCCATAGCCGACAGGCCGGTCTTTTGATGCAGGAGCAATCGTGAGTCCAAATGCCGTATCGACATACCAAGATTGATATTCTCCAGGTGGGCAGGCGTTGGCGTAGATATGGATCACACCGTCGGATGCATGGGGTGAGTGAAGCCGTTCTTTTTGTGGAACATGGAATTCCACACTGAGCCCGGAAATCTGAGCCAATCGTGTCAGGATCGGAAGATAAGCGTTTAGCGCTTTTTCCGTCGGATCGTTTCCAGTCGAATCATTTCGTTGTGTCTGATCAATATGGACCGTAACATCGCTCGGAGCGATGATGGGCAGAATCTGATCAACGATGCGTCCTTCAAAGCTTGCGAGCTTATCGGTCGAGTCGAATATGATCTTGATGGCTGATTGCAATCGTTGCAGTCGTGCGTTTCCTCGACGACCGATGTAAATGCACAGTGCACGAAAAGCGAAGTGACCACTGCGCGCAGTCTTCAAGCTGGTTTTGAATCCAGCTGTGATGAGAGCTTCTCTTTGTTCAAGTCCATAGACTTCTGGAACAAGAAACGCTTTGTGAAGCGGTCTCGTGAGAAATTGATCGATCTCGGTATTTTGGGGCATGGGTTCTCCGTTGTAAAAGAACGTTCCGATTTCACTCGGACTCCATAATCTAGGGAAAATAGCCAAAATTGTCAACTCAACATGCTCCAAATTTTAGAAGACTCTGCTATAATGCGTGTATGCATGGATCAATTACGGAAAAGACGTTTTATCAATATCTCAAATGTCCAAATTGGGTGTATTTTGATACACATTCTGGAGAGCCAAGACCGCATGAGGTGCTGATGGCAAAACTTCAAGACGATGGCCTTATTGAGGAAAAGGAGCGTGATTTACTTTCAGATAAACAAGATCTCGTAGAAGTAACGGCAGAGGATCCAGAGGAAGCTTTCAAACAAACGCTCGCATTTATGCGAGAGGGGCGTCAAACCATTTATCATGGTGTGCTGATTGATAAGCATTGGGTAGGGCATCCGGACGTGCTTGAGAAAGTTGAAGGTCGTTCACGACTTGGAAATTTTTACTACGTGGCTGCAGACATGAAGCGCTCGCGCTTTCTGCGAGATGAGTTTAAGTTTCAAGGTTGTTTTTATGCGGAGCTTCTCGAGTCTCTTCAGGGAGTGAGACCTGTTCAAGGGTATGTGGTCTCCCCGGACAACGAAACATTTCCGTATCTCATTGAAGAGTTTGAGGCAGAGTATGAGCTCACGCTTACAGAGATTGAGAAGATCATTTCTGGGGCGCGTCCAGCTCATTTTATGACAAGTGGGTGTAAGCAATCTCCTTGGCAGAAGGAATGTAAAAATGAATCAGAGAGTTGTGATGATTTATCGTTGCTGAATCGTGTCTGGCGAGAGGAAGTTCATCGGCTTGCAGAAGCGGGGGTGACCACTATCGCCAAGCTCTCGTTGATGTCTGTGACGCAGCTAGAATCGCTTGCTCCAGACGTTAGTTCATCGCGACTTGAAATGATGCGTGATCAAGCCATTGCACTTACAGAGCGTCGCCACATCATTCGAGGAACTGCGCATTTACCAGAAGCCGGAACGGAACTTTATTTTGATATTGAAAGTGATCCGCTTCGGGATTTTGATTACTTGTTTGGGGTGTTGGAGGTAAGTGAGAAAGAGGAGGTTTATCATTCATTTTTTGCAGAGTCTCCAGAAAAAGAAGGGGAGATGTGGGCAGAGTTTGTCCATTTTATTGAACGTCATATTGATTCCCCAATCTATCATTACGGATGGTTTGAAGAAGAGGTCGTCCGTCGCTTTGGGGCGAAATATGGAATTGGAGAGATTGCGCGTGAGGCACTTGAGACGAATATGATTGATTTGCTTTCCATTATCCGTCCAACCGTTATTTTCCCTCTCTCGTCCTATTCGTTAAAAGATATTGCTGCCTATATCGGTTTTTCTTGGCGGGCAGAGGATGCAGGCGGAGCCAATTCTGTCCTTTGGTTTGAAGAATGGCTACAAAAAAAGAAACCTAAAGTGTTGCAGAAAATTTTGGAATATAATGAGGATGATGTACGTGCAACATATGTCCTTCAGCGTTGGGTGCGAGAAAATGCCATTTTATGAAAAAAGGGATATTCACCATACTGTTCTTTGGAGCCCTCTTGATTGCGTTGTATTGGCTTATGCCAAGGGGAGAGCGTGAAATGCAAGAAGTTCCAACCAGTACAGAGCAGGCACAAGAAGAACTATCTGAGGAGAGTGTATTGAATCAGACAAGTTGTGCGAGTTCGGGAGGGACATGGAACGCGTGCGGATCTGCGTGTCGACTGAATCCTGGAGAGGTTTGTATTGATCTGTGCTTCGAATACTGTGAGTGTGAGAGTGACGCCCAGTGCCCAACAGGATTTACTTGCGGAGAATTTGTCGAAGGTAAGGGAATTTGTTTATGAGAGCAAGGCACATAAAAAGAATTTTCACATTGTTCATTCTCCTCATTGCTTTTTCTGCAGGAGTCTATTCTCAACGTGTGGAGGTCATGGAGTGGTATCTCAAGATGGGGGCACCTGTTCTTCCGGACGCGATCGGATATGAAGAAATGACAGAACAACAGGAAGTGAAGTCGACAACGGGTGAAGATGTGACAGAAGCGGAGGTAGAAGAGGAGGCAGTCATAGACTCCGAGGTTCCTCAGGATTCAACAGAACCAGATTTAGAAGTTGTTGTCGAAGCTGAAGTGAATGATCCAGAAGTTCCCGTTGAACAAGAATTGCCTGAAGAAGTGGTAGAAACACTTCCTGAGTCTGTGAATCTTGCGGTTCCATTTACGTCTCAAGCCCCACATGGGAATTGGGATGAGCCCTATCAAGAGTCTTGTGAGGAGGCGAGCGTGTATATGGTCCATTCTTACTATGAAGGGGTGTCTGCAGGACCTATTCCTCCAGATACAGCCGATCTTGATCTGTTGAATATTGTTGCATTTGAAAAAGAGACGTTTGGCTATTATGAAGACACAACCGCAGAAAAAACAGGCGTCTTAGCAGAACTCAAGTTTGGACATACCTATAAACTTATCGAGAATCCAACGATTGAAGACATTCAAACAGAACTTGCTGCAGGGCACCCCGTCCTTCTTCCAGCGGCTGGACGATTGTTGGGAAACCCCTATTTTACCGCTCCAGGTCCGCTGTACCATATGCTTGTGATTCGTGGATATACAACGGATGGCCAGTTTATTGTGAATGATCCAGGAACTTCGCGCGGGGAAGCATTCGTCTATGACGCAGAGACTGTTTTGTACGCAATGCACGACTGGAATGATGGGGGGGAAATTACCCAGGGAAGAAAAGTTGTTCTTGTTCTCTATCCATAATATATGTCGATCGATTATTTATTAGGCGGATCACTTGGGGGGTTAGTTGCATTTGTCTTTGCGCTCCCAGCAATTTTGCTTGAAATTACAGAGAAGGGTCGTGTGAAGGAAGTTCCGCTTCTTATTGATGTCAAAACCATTTTTGGTCTGAAGATTCGTCATAAACATGAAGTTTTTTTTATCGGACTTCTGATTCATGTGGTGATGGGGTTTTTGTTTGGGTTCTGTTATGTTGCGTTGGTTCAATTAGAGTGGTTGATGGGATTGCATGAGCCCTATTCCTTCATTTCACTTCTCGTTTATGCAATTCTGAGTTGGGTCATAGTAGGTTTGCTGGTCTACCCACTTCTTGGGTTCGGGGTATTTGGTCTCAAAGAAGGGCGTCATGTCTGGATGGAGACCATTGTTTCCCATTTGATTCTCGGAATCAGCTTGTGGCTTTTGGTTCAATATTTTCAGCCAGTCTTCTTTAATCCTGTCTTTTAACATGCCTGAAAAAGCGCTTTCTGTTGGCGAGTATTTAACGCTCGTCAATCAAACATTGCAGTGTATTCCTTCCCATGAAGTTATTGTGGAGGGGGAAGTTTCTGATTATCGTGTCGCCCAAGGAAAGTGGGTCAGTTTTGATTTGAAAGATGAAGAAGCGCAAGCCGTTCTGAAATGTTTTATGACCACCTGGCAACTGAAATCTCCGATTGAAGATGGCATGCGGGTGCAACTCAAGGGCGCACCAAAAATCTACGAGCGCTTTGGGACGTTTAAGATGAATGTAACGGAGGTTGCCGCTGTAGGAGAAGGAGCATTGCGACGATCGTATGAATTACTCAAAAAGAAACTTCAGGATGAAGGACTTTTTGGAGAGGGGCGTAAGCGTGAACTCCCGCGATTTCCTGAACGCATTGGACTTTTAACTTCAAGGGACGCGGCTGCATACGGAGATTTTTTGAGGATTCTAAATAATCGATGGGGAGGTGTGCAAGTGTTACATGCACATGTCCATGTACAAGGAAGAGAAGCGGTGGGAGATATTGTGGGCGCATTCCAGTTTTTTAATGCGCTCCCTGCGGAGAAGCGTCCAGAGGTTCTTGTGCTTACGCGGGGGGGAGGAGGACTTGAGGATTTGCATGCATTTAACGACGAAGCTGTGGCACGCGCTGTATATGCGTCTGAGATTCCCGTTGTGTGTGCGGTGGGGCATGAGCGAGATGAATCATTGGCAGATTTTGTGGCAGACATTCGTGCGTCGACGCCTTCGAACGCTGCCGAGCGTATTGTGCCGAGCAGGCAGGATGTGTTGTATGAGATTGGGACGCTTGAGCAACATATGGAATCGCGCCTGCGTGACACGATTCAGGATCAACAATTCAGTATTGAGCGTGTGACAAATCTGATTGGATTTATTTTAGAGCGACAGAAAGATCGCCTGTCACGTGCACAAGAAGGAATCCTTTCTCGTGTGAATGCCTGGCTTCCACGACTGAGTGATCGGTTGTCTGGATCAGAGCGATTCCTGCGTCAGGTAGACCCAAAACGTATTCTCGCGCGAGGGTACAGTCTTGTCATGGCAGGAGGGGCTGTGGTGCGCGACGCAGGGCAACTTGAAGTAGGAGGGGAGATTACGGTACAATTCGCCACAAGTTCAGCTCAGGCACGAATCCTGCGATTAAAAGATAAAGGTCAGCAAAAACTCGTATGAGCGCAAAAAAACAAGAGGTAAATTTTACAGAAGCCTTTTCAGAACTCGAAGAGATCACAAAATGGTTTGATTCAGAAGACCAACTTGATCTGGATGCGGGTTTGAAAAAGTTTGAGCGAGGCTTAGAGCTTGCAAGTGAACTCAAAAAGAAACTTGCCCAGGTTGAGAACAAAGTCGAAGAGATTAAAGAAAAGTTTTCACAATAATCCTATGGCACAGATCTTATTTCGATGGGTGATTAATGCAGTTACACTCCTTGTGGTCGCGAATGTGGTTCCTGGGTTTGGTGTGGACACATTCTACAGTGCACTTATTGCCGCGCTTGTCTTAGGGCTTGTGAATGCACTTATTCGACCGCTCCTCTTCATTCTGACACTTCCTGTCACAATCATCACGCTCGGATTATTCTCGTTTGTGATCAATGCCTTGATGATTTGGCTGGTTTCAACCATTGTGAAAGGGTTCAATGTAGAAGGATTCGTTCCTGCATTATTGGCAGCACTTCTTTTGTGGGTGATCTCACTCGCAACGAACTGGTTAATTAAACAATCAAAAGAAAGTTAAAAAAGCCGCCCTCCTCAATGTGATGGGGGCGTCTTTTTTTCGCCTATGACTCATTCCAATTCACTCAAACCAAGTACACTTGTCATTTCTGTTGGAGGCTCACTCGTCGTTCCAAACGGAGGAATCGATTCTCAATTCTTAAAAGATTTTAAAAAACTCATTAGTGCATCCGTCAAGAAAGGATGGAAATTTGTGATTGTTGTCGGAGGTGGGGGGACCGCACGGCAATATCAAGAGGCAGCACGAAAAGTAGGGGAGCTGACTCGAGAGGATTTAGATTGGCTCGGCATCCACGCAACACGATTGAACGGACATCTCATGAGAACAGCGTTTCGTGACATTGCCCATCCTGTCATGATCAAGGATCCAACGCGCGCCCCAAAGCATCCAAAACAGCCTGTGCTTGTTGCGGCAGGGTGGAAACCAGGCTGGTCAACGGATTACGTGGCAACGCGCCTTGCAAAGCGATTGGGAAGTAAGGTGGTCATCAATCTTTCAAATATCGATTACGTCTACGATAAAGATCCAAACAAGTATTCAGACGCGGAAGTCATTTGCGATATTACTTGGAAAGATTTTCGCAAGATGGTTGGAAACGAGTGGGACCCTGGAATGAATGTTCCATTTGATCCTGTTGCGTCCCGACTCGCACATCATAGTGGCATGAAGGTTGCGATTTTGAACGGAAAGAATTTAAAGAATCTTGAGGGACTCTTGAAAGGAAAGCGGTTTATCGGAACCGTGATTGGAAATTAGGATGAAAAAAAGAGAGCTGTACGCTCTCTTTTTGGTTGACAAAGTGGAGGAATTGGGATAGGTTTAGCTGTCCCAATTCTGGGCGACAACCTATCAGGAGGGTGCCATGCATGTTGAATATACAGTTATCTCGGCCCCACTGTACATCGGTGGGCCAAGTGAGGATGCTGTTCTTGTGACTCCAGCTGGAGGCGGTCGACCGTTCTTTGCGGTGGTCGTTGATGGACATGGGAACGAAACAGATGTCATAGGACACTGGAAAAACAAGTCATACGTCATCGCGACATTTGCTGGTGATGTGGCTGTGGGTTTGAATGTGCTGTTTCAGCAGTATCCGGATCCGAGTTGTTTTCCTGATCAGTTCGATGAAGTCGCGCAGGTTCTGGGCTCGGTGTATCTCCCGCGAATTGCGGAGATAAACAAGAATCGATTTCTTACCGTCGGAGCCGTTGCCACGGCGATCGTGGTGGAAGAGACGCAAATCCGCCTGGCGCAAACCGGTGACTGCCGACTCTATGTGAGTTTGCCTAGGTGGAATCGAGGGTTCGCCTGTCTCACGCAGGATCACAATGTCGATCATCCCGATGAGATTGCTCGCCTGCGATCATTTCTGCGATCTGGTCAATTCAACGTGTTTCCGAACCCAAGTGGAAATGGTTTGCCACCTCTGCCACCAGGATCGGTTGATCGACTGTATCGATCTGTAAACGGACGGTGGGTTGGTGGACTTGAACCTACTCGGACGTTTGGAAATTGGGATTACCACCCAGCAGTCATTCATACACCAAGCTGTTCCACGATCCAGCTGGCGGAGTTTGCCAGGGGTGAACTGTTCGCTCTTTGCTCGGACGGAGGCAACAGGATCGTGGAGAGTACGCTCAGGCACTTTCAGGGACGTACGCAGACGGTTTCTCTGAGCGAAGTTCACGACTACGCTCGAAGCCTGCTCCCTCAGGCGACAGATGACGTGACGATCGTTTTCTTTCGCCAAACCTCTTGATCCCGCATGGGCACGGCCGTCTCTGTTTCAGAGCGGCTTTTTTATTGACACACATCCCGTCTTCTTGTATGCTCTTATCGAACTGAAGATTTACCGTAGACCACGAGCAGGCACGTGCCACAAGTCTCGTCGAGGTGAACAGCGAAAAGATGTCTTTTCGACCTTGTTCTACGGCGTGAATCCGTAGTTTTTTATTTTTAAAGGTCGAACAAATTATGCCAAAAACACGTGTACAGAAGTCAGAGATTGTTGATGGGCTTGCGGAGAAGCTCACAAGCATGAAATCTGTGGTGTTTACCAGCGTCGCTGGATATACCATGGAAGATGCAAACACTCTGCGTGAAAAAGGTCGCTCCGTTGGAGTAGAACTTCTCATCGCAAAAAAATCTCTTCTCGTACGTGCGCTTGAGAAAAATGGATTCCCAATCACAAGAGATGATTTGGAAGGCAGTATTCTCACCACATTCGGGTTCGATGATGAAGTCGCAGCCGCAAAACTCATGGCTGAGTTTTCAAAAGGTCGTGACACAATCTCCATTGTTGGAGGAATTCTCGAGGGACAGTTTGTCTCAAAAGAGGCCATTCAACAACTTGCAACCTTACCAAGCAGAGAACAATTACTTGGACAGCTCGTTGGAACACTCAACGCACCAATCTCTGGATTCGTTAATGTTCTTGCAGGAAATCTCCGTAAATTCGTTTACGTTCTTAGTGCGATCAAAGAAGCAAAGGCGTAAAGAGACCTCTGTAAAAGCGCGTCTTTTCGTCTCACGGGCACCCGCTGATTCCGTTCTCCCTACATTTGAGTAGGGTTCACGATCTCAGCAGCCCGTTTAACGAAAATCCATCACTTTTTCAGAAGTCTCTCAATATATTATTCACTTATTCAATCAATTATGTCAGAAGAAACAACCAAGGAAGAAGTTGTGGTGCCAGAAAAGTTTAAAGCGCTTGTAGAGTCTGTTGAAAAGATGTCTGTATTGGACCTTGCAGATCTCGTAAAAGTTCTCGAAGACAAGTTTGGTGTGAGCGCGTCTGCTCCAGCAATGATGATGGCTGCTGGACCTGCTGCTGGACCTGCTGCAGAAGAACAAACATCATTTGATGTTGAGCTTACAAGCTGTGGAGACAACAAGATCAATGTGATTAAGGCCGTTCGAGCGATCACAGGTCTTGGACTCAAAGAGGCAAAAGATATTGTTGACGCTGCGCCAACAATGGTAAAAGAAGGTGTTTCAAAAGAACAAGCAGAAGAGATGAAGAAGCAGATCGAAGATGCTGGTGGAGCTGTTTCACTCAAGTAATTATTCTTCGTTAAAAAACACCGCTCAGATGTCTGAGCGGTGTTTTTGTTACTTGATTCGATTGAGTTGTGTGCCTTCAAGCATTACGATATCTGGATCTTCTTGAGTGACAATGACCATTGTGTAGTCTTTTGTTCCTTCACTAAATACTTTCTTTATTTCAATTGATCCGTCTAAGTAGCGATTGGTAATTTCGTAGACCCCTTCTTCTGTGTAGTCTGTTCCTGTGACAAGCTCATACGTCCCGTCTTTTTTAAACGTGTATTCCATGAACCATTCGAATCCGTCTGCATTTACTCCCCCTGCATGCCACTGACCAACGAGTTCATTTATCGCAATGTCTTCCGTGTGTGTTTTGGGCCATAAAAGGAGTGTTCCTATGACGGCGATGGAGAGAGTGAGTACGATCCAGTGATGTTTTTTCATAGTTATTCAAGATGACTTGGGGCGATTGAATAAAGTTTTGATCCAGCTAAAAGATAAATGGTATAACCTGCTTCGTCAATAATGAAGTCGGTGATACCTGAGAAGGCATCAGATCGATATTGAACAACAAACTCTCCAGTATCTTTTTTAAACACAATCAGACGTTGGGTGGTGGGTTCGAGAATGTAGAGATACTCACTTTCTGTGTCTGTCCAAAGTTTTGTCGCTTGCGTGATACGTGGATCAACAATTCCTGTATCCCATCCCTCTTCTGCTCCGCTGGCAAAACGGGAGATAGATCCATCCTGCATAAGAACATAAGCATTTCCATCTACGGCGATTGAAACTGCATGATCGAATGAAACTGTCCGTGAAGTAATCCATTCTGATTCGTCTGTGAATGAGGATCCACTTCTGTTGAATCGAATAATTTGGCCTTCTACTCCATTTCCACTCGGACGGAGAAAGTAGAGACGATTCGCATATGCTTCAAAATCAATCCAATACGCATCTGCGATCCCAAGTGCGCTTACGGAAGTATTTTCAAGAGAGATGCTTGAAACAGATCCTGAGCTATTTAGGAGGTACATTCTTCCATCTTCCTCTGTCGACGCAATGGATGAGATTGCTTCTTCGGGTGTGGCTGTGACGCTCTCGAATCGTTTTTCTGTATTGTTATACAGATAGACTCTTCCATCAGATCCTGCGACATAGACTGAATTTCCGTTGAAGAGAAGGGTGTTTCCAAAGACTCCATCTGTGAGAAGTGCAAGATCTGCAAGCAATGGTGGGTTCGGAATGGTGACCAGATGGCGAATCTCATTGAGTGCTGCCTGAAGATCATTATTCAATCCTTGAGAGATTTCTTCTCGCTCTGGTGTGCTTACAGAAAGTTCTTCGATGAGTGTTTGTGCATTCACATACAGACTACGAGCTTGATTTTCATCTTTGTAGATAACAGCTCCTGCTGCGCGCTCCATAATATCTTCAATCTCTGTGAGATGTTCTTGGTAGACGCGTTCGTCTGTGGCTTGAGATTGAGATTTTGAGATGACAGAAATTCCAATCGTTAACACAAGAAGAGCAACGGCGATTCCTCCTATGAGGTATTTTGTAGATGTTTGAACACCACGTACACGCGATACCAGTGAGAGAACACTTCCATGAGCATCTCTCTGTTTGATTTGAAGGTGTTCCTTTATCTTTGTGCGTTCTTCCTTATTGTTAAGAAGATGTGCTGTATTCGTGGCTTTCTTTAGACTGTATTTTCCAAAGAACACTCCTCCTTTCCAAACGATTCTTCCAATTTTCTTAATGCTATGTTGCAGACTACCTTGCGTCTGAAGATCTTTTAAGAGACGTGATCGTTGGTCCGTTTTTGACTGAATGAACGCCGTTATTTTCTTAATGATGATTGAAATACTTGGTCGTTGGTCATCAAGAAGTCGATCAGTAGTGGTTTCTGTGGAGTTGAGTTCTTCAACAGAAAGGTTGGATTGTAGGACAGCAGAACGACTCTGATGAGAGCTTGAGGGGATGGCATCATCCGTTGTTTTTAGAATCGTCAAAAGTAGTCCTTCTTTATGAGAGAAATATTGACGCACTTTTTCTACGGCCCCAATGGGGGGGAGGGAAGAGAGAATATGATTCAGTTCATCTGTTGGAATCATCTGCTGAATATCTTTGTCTGTGACACAAAAAACGTCCCCTGGATGGAGATCACCATCCAACACGATCGCGAAGGCTTTTTCCCATGTCAACAATGACTGTTCTGTTTGCAGGCCACGAAATAAATTGAAGACCTGGTAGCGTTGAGATGGTTTTTTGTGAAGAAAGAGTGCGACGAGTTCACCTGTTCCTGAGAGATACATCTGTGTCGTGGAAGCAATCCCGATCAACGCATGAAATTGATCGATGGGAAGATTCCAATGACCTTCACGAACATGTTCTGCAAGCGTTTCGTTTAGCGCACCAAGAAATTGTTCAAAACGATGTTGTGGATTTGCCTCCTTGCCAAACGTATCAGCGAGACGTCTTGTCTGATCCATCAACACTTGAAGAAGAAACTCCGAATCGGCATTTTCTTTTTTTGTGTAGGCAGTTAAAAAAATAAATCCACCTCGTTCCTGGATCGGAAGGAGGAGAGAGATACCCCGGATGTGTTCATCAGGTGTTTGAGGTTCGTAGGAAGCTCCTTTAATCTCGACGCTCATATAATTTGCCCGGATATGGTCATTTGTGTACATTATACCTAGATGCTCTGGGGGCGCAAATGAATCATGTATGATGAAAAAACCTTTTAAACTTGAGCAGATGTTTGGTTCTAAGACCAGAGCAAGGCTTATTGCCTTGTTTCTGCAACAACCTGGCGATACTTTTTTTGTTCGCGAGCTCACTCGAAGAATCGATGCACAGTTGAATTCTGTTAGGAGAGAGTTAAAAAACCTTGTAGAACTTGGTCTTTTGTATGAAAAAGTAGGCGAAAAGAAGGATGCGAAGCGATTGTCCGATAGAAAGAAGTATTATGGGGTGGATAAAGATTTTATCCTGTTTGAGGATCTTCGATCATTATTTCAAAAAGTACAAATTCTCCTGAAACAGAATCTTGTTCAAGAAATCCAAGAAAAAGGGAAAATAGACTATTTTGCCTTTACGGGACGTTTTGTGGACGCAACGGATATTGCCACAGATATATTGATTGTTGGTTCAATTAAGCAGGAAGATCTAGAAAAGGTGATTGGGAAGTTTGAAGATGAAATTCCGTACGAGATTAACTATACATTGATGCCAAAGGATGAGTTTCTTGATCGCCGTCAAGTATCAGATCGATTTCTTTCTTCTATTTTGAACGGAGAACGTGTCGTGATGATTGATAATATCAAGGGGTAATATGTATCTACTCATTGCCTCACAAGACATTCATTCTCTTACGCTTGGGTTGTCTGAAGGGATGGAGATTCAATTTGAAGTGACATTAGTTGAGTCACCTGAAGGGTTTCTTTCTGCTCTGAATCGGTTCCTTCATGAGCAATCAGTGAACCTTGAACAACTTAAAGGGGTGATTGTTGTGACAGGCCCGGGATCGTTTACGGCGAGTCGTATAAGTACGACGATCGCGAATGGGATTGCATTTACACAATCTATTCCCATTTTTGGATTAGAAAATCCAGATCGTCTGGATCTTGCTCAATTGTTGGCAGGACGAACGTTTGAAGGGGGTGCGTCTGTGAACTCCTCCTATGATCGACCTCCGCTTATCACACAGAGTAATCAAGTAATGGGGATAACGAGCATGCCCGAATAAAGAGGAAAGTGATACTGTATACGTATCATTCGTGTAATTTTTAACATCCATACCCTATGTATTTCTCACAAGATATTTTTCAAGGTCCGTTGTTGCAACTTTGGGATACGATCGTTGCGTATCTTCCGAACTTACTAGGAGCGATTATTGTCTTCATTATTGGAGCGATCGTTGCTCATGTCTTGCAAAGCGTTGTAATTAAGGTGATTGCTCTTTTGCGAGTTGATGAACTTGCAAAACGTTTGGACATTACTTCTCAGTTTGAGCGAGCTGGTCTTCGGCTTCATATCGGAGCCCTTCTTGGATGGATCGTAAAGTGGTTTGTGATTATTATTGCCCTGATTGCCGCAACAGATATTCTTGGTTGGGATCAGGTGACTGATTATCTCCAGCAAGTTGTTCTCTTTGTTCCAAATGTCATTATTTCAGTTATTATTCTCCTTGCAGGAATCTTGCTTGGAAATTTTGTTCAGAACGTTGTAAAAACAGCTGTAGAAGCAGCAAAACTTTCTTCTGCAGATTTTCTCTCAGGAATTGCTAAGTGGGCGATTTTGATCTTTACATTCATGGCAGCACTCGTGCAGTTGCAAATTGCCCCTGAGCTCATTCGTGTTCTCTTTACCGGACTTATTGCAATGCTTGCGCTCTCAGGTGGGTTGGCATTTGGGCTTGGGGGACAAGAACATGCGTCTCGTTTCTTGACTCGATTAAAGAAAGATATTTCATCAGAACGTTAATGCGAGAACCTTACACCTACGGATCGATGCGTTTTTGGGAAATGTTCCCCGGCCTCTTGGTTTGGGGAACTTTTTCTATTGCGCTTATTCTGAGTTTCTTCCAACCTCTGTGGGTGATCATTTTTATCATCGTGTTTGATTTGTTGTGGTTGTTTCGTGTGCTGTACTTCAATATTTTTGTGGTGATCTCGTGGAATCGATATCGTCAGGCGAATAAAACAGATTGGCAATCAAAACTTTCATCGATTGAGGGTTCTGATCGGATTGTGCACATGATTCTTCTGCCGACATATAAGGAGGGGTATGAGATTATTCGCTCTACACTTCGCTCTCTCAAAGATAATCGATTTTCAAACAGTCGCATGATGGTTGTGCTAGGGGGAGAAGAAGCGGATCAGGAGGCTTTTCAAAAAATAGTTCGTCGTGCTGAACAAGAATTTGGTTCGGTGTTTAAGTATTTTGGTTCAACAGTGCATCCAAAGGGGCTTCCGGATGAAATTCCTGGGAAGGGATCAAATTTGAGCTGGATGGGCCATACCATGGAGAAGATTTTGGCAACGCAGTTTCCTGAGGTTCAAGATGAGGATGTTGTTGTGTCGGCGTTTGATATCGATACAATTGCACATCCCCAGTATTTTTCGTATCTCACTTATCTCTACTGTACTGTGGAGGACCCTACACATTCTTCCTATCAGCCTATCGCGCTTTTCTCAAACAATATTTGGTCTGCTTCTGCACCGGTCCGTATTGGGGCGTTTGGAACAACCTTTTGGTTGTTTGGAGAGCTTACGCGGTCTGAACGTCTTTGGACGTTTTCTTCACACTCCATGCCTTGGAAGATGTTGAAGGATGTCAGGTTTTGGCAGAAAGATATCGTGAGTGAGGACTCACGAATATTCATGCAGGCGTTCCTTCATTATCACGGGGATTATCGTGTGACCCCAATGTTCCTGCCTGTCTCCATGGACGCCGTAACAGGGAAGACGTATTGGGAGTCGATGAAGGCGCTATACATTCAAATGCGTCGATGGGCTTGGGGAGTGGAGCATCTTCCGTATGTGATTGATGGATTTAAACGCGATCCACTCATTTCAAAAAGAAAGAAGTTTCAATATGTGTTTAATCACATCGAAGGAATGTTTACATGGGCGACCGCGCCCATCATCATGTTCGTTTTAGGATGGTTGCCGTTATGGGTGGCAAAAGGGGAGACAAACGCCTTGATTCAAGCTGCCCCGTTTACGCTCGAACAGCTCATGCAGTTCGCGATGGTTGGAATTTTTGTTTCAGCTATGATGTCGCTTACGTTGCTTCCAGCACGTCCTTCACAAGTGCGCAGACATACGTGGCTTGTAATGGGATTGCAATGGCTTTTGCTTCCCGTCACATTTATCGTATTTGGATCCTTCCCAGCAATCGATGCACAAACAAGACTCATGATTGGAAAATACCTTGGATTTCAAGTAACAAAAAAGGCGAGGTAATTACCTCGTCTCTTTTAGGACAATCCGATTATCAAACCCTCCGCGCTCGTCGCGTTTTTTAGTTTGAATCAGATGGAGATGTTCGCGGTTCACTCCATGAAGGGCAGTGAGTGAATGAATGACTTCCAGGATGTCTGCGAGTTCTTCAGGTGATTCGCTCTCAAGGTACTCTTCTACTTCCTCAATCAGCTTCAATCGAAGGCGGTGTTTAAATTCATGGTCATCAGCCGTGGAGGTAATCGCTGTGTCTCCATGAGACTCGATAATCTCTGCCATTCGATCTCGAACGAGTTTGTCATGCCTGACTACGAGTGGGTGCAGGCCTTGGCGAACGATCGTGTTCATGGGTGTGAACAGAGGTCTGGGGAGTTCTTCCCATTGAAACCATTCCCACTGTTCACATTTTTCTGGTTCTCGATTTTCAATTACCCCTTCACTCCAATCGCTTAACATGATGATTGTGATGTAGTGCTTTTTACTTTGAGGATAGTGGTCATTCGTTACCGCAAAGAACCGTAGGTTTTTTATCTCAAGACCTGTTTCTTCTCGTGTTTCTCGTTGAGCACATTCGTCCCAACGTTCTCTATATTCTAGATGTCCTCCAGGCGTACTCCAAGTCCTTGCTCCATCAGATCCGATTCGCTTCCCAAGAAGTACTTTTCCTTCTTTTACAATAAGAACGCCGACTCCAACTTTTGGTCGAATGTCTGGGGAGTTGTTTTGTTGGGCGTTGTTGTCTACCATAGGGGCATCATATGACGTATCCATCTATCAGCATTCATATTGTGACTTGGAACTCCATGCGGTTCCTTCCAGATCTCTTAGAATCCATTATGGGGCAGACCTACCGGGATTTCAATGTGCTTATTATTGATAATGCTTCAACAGATGGAATTGAGTCATTTTTACGTGAAAACTATCCTGAAATTACGTTTTTAAGAAATGCACGAAATCTTGGATTTTCAGCGGCACATAATCAGGGGATTCGCTATGCTCTGGAGCATTGGCCAAAGGAAGAAGTTCAAGATCGATTTGTGCTACTGACAAATCCGGACGTTTTGTTGTCAGAGACATTTCTTGCAGAAATTGTCGCAGTGACAAAAGCTCATCCAGAGGTTGGAAGTTTTGGAGGAAAGCTTCTCCGCGCATTTGGAGAGAATTTGGGAGACGAACTGTTCAAAGAGATTATTCGTTCAGATCGGATTGATTCTGTTGGACTCAACCCTCATAAAAACCGCACAGTGACAGATCGTGGAGCAGGGGAATTGGATGAAGGACAATTTGAACAAGTTGAACAGGTGTTTGGGATTTCAGGGGCTCTTGCCCTCTATCGAGCATCTGCCCTTGAGGGTGTGCGCTATGAGGATGAAATTCTCGACCACCACTTTTTTGCGTACAAAGAAGATGTTGATCTCGCTTGGCGTCTTCAGCATGCTGGCTGGGATGCATTGTATGTGCCTCAAGCGATTGCGTATCATTATCGTGGCATGTATGGACCTGAAAAGAGTGGATTCAGAGAACGTCTTCGTAATCGTCGAGACAAATCGTCATTGAGAAACTTTTTTTCAACACGGAATCATTGGTTGATGCTTTTTAAAAATCTTCGATTCGTCAATTTTCTTTTTTCATTTCCTCTCATCTTGGTTACTGAGATCGGTCGACTGGGATACGTTCTGGTATTTGAACGGACTGGGTGGCGTGCGTTTAAAGAAGCAGTGGGGCTTTTGCCAACGATGTGGAAAAAACGGTGTGCGACCATGAGTCACGTTAAACGTTCGGCAAAAGATCTTCGTAAATGGTTTGTATGATAGATGTTTCACTCTTGATCGTGCACTACAATACTCCTGGACTTCTTCGACAAACATTGAAGGGGATTTATCGTGCAGCTCCATCTGTTTCGTATGAGATTATTGTTGTAGACAATAATCCCAACATGCGAGTCCAAGCAATGGTTGAAGCGGAATTTCCAGAAGTGAAATGTCTTGTGAGTGACCGCAATATCGGATTTGGGGGCGGAATGAACAAGGCGATGGAAACGGCCGTTGGTCGATATCTTTTTGTATTCAATCCAGACATGATTCTACTGCCTCAGGCAGTAGAACAGTTGCTGGCGTTTATGGATTCACATCCAACCGTTGGAATGGTTGGACCACAACTTCAAAACCCTGATGGATCACTACAACATAGTGCGTATCGGTTTATGGATCCACGTGTCATTTTGTATCGTCGCGTGCCATTTTTGCGATCACTCCCATTTGCCAAACGTTCCGTGGACTCCTATCTGATGGTAGGGGAAGATCGTGCGAAGATTCGAGATGTCGATTATATCCTTGGTGCGGCGATGTTTGTTCGCAGACGCGCATTGGAGGAGGTGGGGGGATTTGATCCAAATTTTTTCGTGTATTTTGAGGATCAAGATTGGTGCCGTCGATTTTGGGAACGTGGATGGCGCGTCGTCTATTATCCGCCTGTCAAACTCATTCACTATCATCGTCGTGAAACAGCGCAAGGTGGATTTTTTAAACAGCTTTTGAACCCCCTCACCAGAATTCAAATCAAAAGTGCGCTATACTACTATAAGAAATATTCTCATAGGGGGCATGACACACGCACCGAATTATCTTCACACGACCGAACCTAAAGAGGTTCAGGTTCGACAGTCACGCGCACGAACATTCCGTGTTTTTTTCGTGTTCATGGTTGTTGTTCTAATTGTGTGGATTAGTGGATGTGCAGCGGCTGCCGTTTATCTCACGACCACTCTTTTTGATGCGCGTGACGATATTTTGAATGCAAAGGACGCTGTTGAACAATTTGAATTTGATACAGCAGAGGTGGCGCTTGAGAATGCCTCCGTTTCTCTCACTTCCGCCACACGTGTCATGCCAATCGTTCGTACCATGCAATGGGTGCCGGTTATTGGGAGTTCCATTGAGTCATTTGCAGATATCATTGATTCAAGTGAAAGCTTGATCGCAAGCTTTATTCCACTTGTGGATTTAGGGTCTGATCTTGTGCAACTTTCAGGATTAAGTGCCTCTTATCTTAAACAGATGCGTGAAGGCCTGAAGCCAGAGGTTACGTTTGAAGATCTTTCGACTGAAACAAAGCGATCTATTCTTCAACGATTGGAAGCCTCGGTTGATAACCTAGACCTTCTGGTTGCACAGATGGATATTTTGCAGGAGGAGATTGTGTTCCTCTCGCAATCTGTTCAAGTCGGACCGCTCCTCTCTGTGTTGAATCCGCTTGCACAAGATTTGGAAGAGATGCAGGAGCCGTTATATCTGCTTTCAATTGCCGCGAGAATTTTGCCAGCGTTTGCGGGTCTTGAGGATCCGTCCTCCATCCTGTTACTGTTTTTGAATAATAATGAGTTGCGACCGGGGGGAGGGTTTATTGGTTCCTATGGGGTTCTTGAAATGTATGGAGGAGATATTGCGCATCTTGAGACAACAGACGTCTATACTTTGGATCGAGCGGTTGAAGAATTGATCACGCGAACAGCCCCTGAACCACTCGGTCGCTATAATGCAACATCGAATTGGTTCTTTCGAGACAGTAACTGGTCTCCAGATTTTGCCGAGTCTTCTAGACAAGGAATAGAGCTTTTTCTAGAAGAAGTTGCCCTTCTTCCTGAGGGATCTTCGGTTCCAGCTGTTGATCACGTCGATCATGTCATAGGGCTTACAGCAACATTCGCCGCGGATCTTCTGAATATTACGGGGCCCATTACCGTCGCTGGACAGACATTTACCTCAGAGAATGTGGCGGACCTCCTCGAGTATCAAGTGCAGTATGGATATGTGAATGACGGGCTTTTAGAAGCCCAAAGAAAAGAAATTTTAGCGGATCTTGTAAACGAAATGAAATCACGGCTCTATGCGCTTTCTTCGCAAGAGTGGCCACAGGTATTTTTCGTCATGAAACAAGCACTTCAAGAGAAACAACTTTTATTGTATAGCACAGAGGAATCGGTCGAAGAAGTTTTGGTGCGTACAGGTTGGGCTGGTTCTGTTGAGAGTTCGACGGTAGACACTCTCCTTGTTGTGGATGCGAACCTTGCTAGTTTGAAATCAGATCCAGCAGTTGCACGCCACGTGACGTATGAGGTGTATCAGAACTCTGCGGATCAATGGCTTGCCCGTGTGTCCATTGAGTACATGCATACCGGCGTGTTTGACTGGAAGACGACACGGTACCGTACCTATACACGCGTATATCTTCCTGAGGGAACGGAATTACTCAGCGTGGATGGATCTTGGTTGAATGACAAGACGCAAAATCCCACAAAGGCAGAAGGTCCTGTGGATGTGGTAGAAGAATTAGGGCTGGTCTCTTTTGGAACGTTTACCTCTGTTGAGCCTGGGCAGGAGAGTACGCTCATGTTTGAGTTCATGCTTTCTCCTG
The DNA here is from genome assembly GCA_013204385.1 of Candidatus Uhrbacteria bacterium. Lineage (GTDB taxonomy): Bacteria > Patescibacteriota > Patescibacteriia > UBA9934 > GWF2-40-263 > UBA12478. The sequence goes on along the minus strand of JABMNY010000003.1, from coordinate 14,806 downwards.
AGGTGGTTTCTTCCATTGAATCAGGAGAATATGACTTAACTTTTTTGAAACAGGCTGGAGCACAAAATAATGCGTTGACGCTCAACCTTGATTTTGGTAAGAATGTGACACACGCAAGCCCTTCAGAAGAGGCTGGACAGTGGGGAGATGCGTACTACCGTTTGAATACGATTTTAGATCAAGACCTTCAGATTCACGTTGCTTTATAGGTATGTTTCAAAGAAAAATTGGTATCGACCTTGGGACCACCACTGTCCTCGTTTATGTTCCTAAACGAGGGATTATTATTCATGAACCTTCCGTGGTGGCTGTCTCATACATTGATAAAAAAGTCCTAGCGGTTGGAAAAGAGGCAAAAGACATGATTGGTCGAACGCCAGACTCGATTGTGGCCAGACGTCCGCTCAAAGACGGAGTGATTGCAGACTATCGCACAACGGAGGCGATGCTCCGATATTTTATTAACAAAGCCCTTGGAGGCGTTCGATTGTTCCGTCCGGAGGTGATGGTGGCTGTTCCTGGTGGAATTACCTCCACAGAGCGTCGTGCGGTGATTGACGCGACATTGGCGGCTGGGGCGAAGGCGGCGTATATCATCAAAGAACCAATTGTGGCGGCGATCGGGGCAAATATCCCGATTGGATCTCCGTCAGGACACATGATTATTGATATTGGAGGAGGAACGTCTGAAATGGCGGTTATTTCTTTGGGCGGAATTGTGGCGTCTGAATCTGTGCGTATTGGAGGTGTGAAATTCGACGCGGCGATTTCAGAGTATATTCGACGCAAGTATGGACTTGCTATTGGAGAACGCACAGCGGAAGACATTAAGATCCAGATTGGAGCGGCGATGTATCTGCCCGACAAGCTCATGATGGAGGTGAAGGGACGAGATATGGTCTCAGGTCTTCCAAAACTCATCGAGGTCACTTCAGATGATGTTACTGCAGCAATTCAAGCAGAACTTGAAGGTATCATTAATACGGTCAAAGAAGTGCTTCACAAAACACCTCCAGAACTTTCTGCCGACGTAATGGATAAAGGAATTGTGCTCTCAGGTGGATCGTCGCAGTTGAGGAATCTTGATATGCTCATTGGAGAAGCAACCGGTGTTCCAACGTTTCTTGCAGAGGATCCTCAGCAATGCGTGGCAAAGGGAACAGGAATTGCGCTCGAGAACTTGGAAGCCTACAAACGGTCTATTTTTACAAGTTAGTCTTATGCCCGATCTTAATCTCCTGACTCAAATCAGTTCTCCTCTTTCTGGAGCGCGAACGTATGGGATTGATGCGTTGTCGGCAAATAAAGAAAAACGCACAGGTGTAGAGAACTATAGTCGGTCACTCATTTCTGCCATGAAAACCCACGCGCTTTTAGGGGGAGAGCGGGTGGTTTTATATTCGAAGAAAAAACTGAGCGAACCTCTCGGGACGCTTCCCGAAGGTTGGAGTTCTGCCTTGCTTGGTTGGCCCCTGAAACGTGGGTGGATGGCGATACGCATGAGCTGGGAATTGGTACGACGCACACCAGACGTCTTGTTTGTGCCGGGTCAAGCTCTGCCTTGGATCACAAAGCATCGCACCGTGACGACCATTCATGATCTTGCCTATGTCCGCCGACCAGACTTGTACGATCCTGCTGTTCGCAGACGGCTCAGACGTGTCACAAAAAGATCGGCAAAGAACGCGGTGAAAATTATCGTCCCGTCCAACGCGACAAAAAAGGATTTGATGGAGCTGTATCACACACCAGAAGAGAAGATTACGGTGACACATCTTTGTGCGGACACAACGCTTTACCGACCGTACACACAAGAAGAAGCTCGACCCGTTTTACAAAAACACCGGTTGAGCACAAATTATTTTCTCGTGGTGGGGCGATTAGAAAAAAAGAAAAACATCATTACGATTATTAAGGCGTTTGAATTGTTTAAGAATCGTCGAGGGGTGGGAGATCCGTTTGAGCTTATTTTTGTCGGAGATCCTGGGTATGGGTATGAGGAGATGAAGAAGTATTTTGAGCTCTCTGCACATAAAGATCAGATGCGTCAGCTCGGCTATGTTGAGGACGCAGAAGTCGCACAACTGATGAGTCAGGCAACAGCGTATTTGTTTCCCTCCTGGTATGAAGGGTTTGGGATTCCAAACCTCGAAGCCATGGCTACAGGAGTTGCCCTTATCACGTCCGACATTCCTGTTCACAAAGAAGTCGTGGGAGACGCGGGATTGTTTGTTCCACCCGGAGAACCGGAGGCATGGGCGCATGCGCTTGAGCGTATTGTGAAAGATGGAACCTTGCGGACAGAATTAATTGCAAAGGGGAAAGCGCGCGTCCAACAATTTTCCTGGGCAAAAACAGCAGAGCAAACATGGGAAGTTCTGCGATCTTTGGTATAATCACTTTATTATGGATGAATTGAAAAAGGAGCTTGAGCATTTAGGACTCAGCGACAAAGAATCGCGAGTGTATTTGGCTGCACTTGAAATGGGACCTTCTCCTGTGCAAGACATCTCGCACAAGGCAAAAGTGAACCGAGCGACCACCTATGTGATGATTGAGTCACTCTCCAATCGTGGACTCATGTCGACTTTTCAAAAAGGGAAGAAACGTTTTTATGTTTCCGAGAGTCCAGATCGATTAATGTCGATCATTCAAGAGGAGCAAAAACTGTTGGCTGGCAAAGAATCAGACTTGTTAAAAGCCATGCCCATGCTTGAGGCCATGTACAACGCAGAAGGGGCAAAACCACAGGTGAGATATTTGGAGGGGAGTGAGGGGGTAAAAACTGTCCGCGCACTCTTTGAAAAATTGAACGGAGATTTTATCGAGATTGGACCGCTTGATGATGTGCATGAAACCCCTGAGCTCATGGGAGCAGAGCGTGAGCAACATCATGCCGCACTTCGAGCGCGTGGAGTGAAGTATCGCGTATTGGCTGTGACAAAAAATCAAGATCCAACCTGTCTTCCTGATATGGGAGATGGACAGTGGCGGATTATTCCTCCCGAGAAGTATCCGATTCATGGAAGTATTGTGGTGCGGAAAGATTATATCTTTCTTTTCTCCTATCGCTCAGCCGTTCTCAGCGTCGTGATTCGTTCTCAAGAGATTGCGGATGCTGTCCGCGCATTGTTTGATCTTGCTTGGGAGGGAGCGAAAGAGTATCCGTCAAAAGGCTGTTAAAAAAAAGAAGGACCATTCAGTTGGTCCCGCGTAAAAATGAGGTGGTGGTTTTCGTGTGTAAGTCGCGCTTTCGGGCGCGTTTTTTCTTGGAGAAAAATCTTGGTGCGTCGCTAACTGCCGCCTGGGCAATGAGCAGTTGGTGTGAATCGTCTTGGGTCTTCATCGACTTCGTGTCGGCGACCCAGCGCATATCGTAGTGCAACATAAGCTGTGTGCTCGTGTCGCAACATAATTTCTGCAAACGATGTTGTATTTTGTTCCATGTTCTTTCTCCAGAAGCAACTGCCTTGCGCAGTTCTTACACGTCACTCCCACCACAGAAGCAACAAGGAAGACTAACATTGGAAATCGCTTGCGTCAAGGGAATCGTGTTGACATAGACGAACACAAAACACCTGTGAGGGAGTTTTTTTGTAAAAGAAAAACCGACACGATTGCGTGGGGCATGTGTCGGAGAGTGTTGCCGTTCAGGCTTCGGCGATGACCCTGTGGGGTCGCGTGGGCGTGGCAGGCAAAGGTCGGACAAGAGTTCCGACAGGAGGAGGGGACGGCACGATGAGATCGGGCTCGTCGACTTCGATTTCGACGGGAACCAAGATTCCGTCTTCATCTGTCACGAGGGTGATGCCGATACGTTTCATGTGCACCTCCTTTATTCAGACAGAGTGAATTCTCTGCTGAATAACGAGAACGTCTCTATTTCTAATATACGCCATTTGAGAATATTGGCAAACAAAAAACCTGTCATCGATGTGACGGGTTTTTCGTTCTCGTTTTGGGAGAGAGTTGCGGGTTAAAAACCCTCAGCAGGTACGAAGATTCTAGGGTCACGCGTAAGCGTTACGACCACGAGCCTGTTGAGGGCTTTCAAAAAGATCGATCGATTGGGGAGAGATAATCGAAATGGATCAGACTGATAAAATCCCCATTTGTCGGAAGCGAAGCTTCCGACCTGGTTGAGGAAAAGTGATGTCGGACGTTGTTTTAGTCCTAGGAGAACACGAGAAGTCTCATATTCTTTTAGGGCTGGGTGATGATGAAATCCGTACGATTCATCATCACCCTGCGTTGCATCGCGTTTTTATGGAGAGATAGATGCGCTACTCTTCCAACTCACTCCTTTTGGGTTTACCGTTTTTTTACAACGGATGGGCTATGTGAGTGCCCGGGGTTGTCGCCTACTTCTTGCTCTTCTTGCCCTTCTTGCTGCTCTGCTGCTGGCCCTGCTGACCGCCCTTGCCCTTGGTCTTGAGACCGCGCTTGATGTCGTCAGCGATCCGCTTCGTGCGCTTGGCGAGGTTGGCGGGCTTGGGACCCGCACCCGTGCTGCCGAAGCAGGCGGGCTTGGGAGGGGTGCGGAAGGGCGCGGGGGCGCGGGCGGCGTGCTCCTTGGCGCGCTTGGCGTCCTCGGCCTCGGCCTTGAACGCGCGGAGCTGGGTCTCGTGCAGGTTGTAGTTCCGCCCCCGGTGCTTGATGCATCCCGGGGCGAACGCGTGGGCCCAGAGGTCCTTGCCACCGATGCGCGAACCCTGGCGGTCCTGCATGACGTCGAACGGGGGGACGCGGGCGGCGTCCTCGAGCACCATCACGTTGCACCCGCAGACACAGCGGTAGGCCATGCCGTTGGGGGTCGTGATCCGCCCGAGCCAGTCGGCTCCTTCGGGCTTCTCCTTGGGGGTGGGGGCGGTGGTGCGCACGGGCGCGGGGGTGGGGGTGAGGGTGACTTCGGTGCGGGGCTTGATCTTGCTGGTCCTGCGCTGGGCGTAGGCCAGGTCGATCTCGGCCTTCTTCTTGGCCTCCTCCAGGGCGACCTGGAGGTCGCCGGCGAACTTGCTGAGGCGCTCCACGCCGAATCCCGCGAGGGTCTCCGGGAGGTCCTGCGACCGCGACCACTCGAGGGTCACGGCCACCTTGACCGGGCCGGCGAGGTTCGCGAGCTCGTTGGCGGCCTGGCAGGAGGCCAGGAGCACTGCGAGGTTGTCGGCGCCGAGGCCGGTGAGGTCGGTGTCGGAGAAGCTGAACTCGTTGATCAGCACCGTCTTGGTGACGGAGCCGAGCACGACGATCTCGGGCTTGGCGACGACCTTCCCCATGTTGGCGTAGTCGGGGGTGTACTCGCCGTCTCCCTCGAAGTCGGCGTAGGGGTTGCTGGTGTCGGAGCCGGTGGTCTGGGTCTGGGACTGACGCATTGATCTCTCCAGATGTGACCTTTTACAGTCACGGGGGGGTGTTAGCCGTTCATGAGATACTCCGCAGGTTTGAAGCCTGCAGCCAGGTCGGAAAATCGACACAGGAAACTGGGTGAAACAGTTTAACTGAGCGATCTACTTGCTCATTTAAACTGTTTCACAACTCAATTTTCTGTATCGATGTTCTCGCTAAACTTCGCAAGCATGGAGCGAAGTTTGTCGATTTGTCGGTGGCTCAGCCACCGACCTGGTTGAGGAAAAGTGATGTCGGACGTTGTTTTAGTCCTAGGAGAACACGAGAAGTCTCATATTCTTTTAGGACTGGGGGATGATGAACACGTGCGATCATCATCCCCCTGGCGTTAGCACGTTGCTCGAAAGCATTGTGCCGGTATTCACGAGTTTTCCATTCACGACGGGAATCGTCGGGAGAGGCAGGGTTCGTGAGAGTCCCTGGCATGTTTTTAGTCAGGACTGCTCCTGATGCGCCGTTCAGCTCGCGGCGGCTTCGGCGACCTCCTCGATCTCGGCGTCAGCGTCGGCTTCGGCTTCTGAGTTGGCGGTGGCCTCGGCGCGGGCGGCCTTGTCCGCTTCCTTCTTGGCCTGGTACTCCGCCTTCGCCTCTTCGGAGAAGAGGATCTCCATGGCGATGAAGTCGCAGAACCGGACGTTGTTCCTGACGAAGTTGGGCAGGTCCTGCTCCGCGAGGGGGGAGCCACTCACCGGGAGGAAGTAGTGAGCCATCCCTCCCAAGAGGAAGGTGCCGGCCTGGGGACCGAGGCGCATCGGGCGCCCCTGGGGGATTCCGCGGAGCAAGAGCTCCTTCAGCTCGGTCTCGAGTTCGGCCTTGGTGGCCTCGTCGATCTCCTTGCCCTTGAGCTCGGTCTCGATCTCGCGCTTGCGGTTGAGATCGTCCACCTTGCCCTTGTCGAGCTCGGTGATGAAGGGGGCGACCACCTCCTGCTGCGTACCGGCCACCTTGCGGCGACCCTGGAAACAGCGCATGGCGATGATCGCCGCGTCGACCAGGCTCCAGGCCGTGTCCACCGACTGCTCGGCGAACTCGTAGAACTTCGCTGCCGCCTCGTCGCGCTCCTCATCGCTGACACTGCCCCGAGCGAGCCTGTCGGCGAGGCAGTACGCCGCGACCGAGAGCTGGCTCTGGGTGGGGGGGAGGCGGACGAACTGCCGGCGGGCAGGGGTGCGGGTGGGGACGGGAACGGGAACGGAAACGTGGGTGCGGGGGGTGATGGCCATGGTGTCCTCCAAAGGTTGGACGTTGAGGGGTTTGTCGTGTGCAAGCCGGCCAGGCGTACACACCCTCGTTTGGTTTGTTTTTTGATCCCTGTGACAAGCAGGGATGGATCAGTAATCGGTTGGCCTTTCGGCGTCCCTCGAAGTGCAGAAGAAACTTCTGAACTTTGAGGGGCCCCGGTCGTACAAGCCTGTAAAAATAGCTTGGACGACCGGGCGTGCCCACCAGCTTCCTAGAACGGGAGCTGACAGGCGGCGTGGAGAGCCTCGGCAATCGGGCCGAGGCGGGTGAGGATAGCGATCGTACATCCTCCAAGGAGGGTGGGGGCGATCCCGAAGAGGAGCACTGGGTGGAACTTCATGGAAGACTCCTTTTTGTCTGGGGGTTGGTTTCGACGCAGGAATCCGGAGAAGATGGTTTCAGTGACCGACCGAAGTCTGGTATGAATCCAGAAATAATCGGGCGTATGAATCAAGTAAGCCGGAGCCTAGTCGAGTCATTTGATTATTCCTACTCTCTCCTCCGAGTTTCTGTGTCGAAAGGATCTCGTCAACCTCCTGGAGGGGATACTGGTGGTGTAGTAACTAGCCGAAGCTTGTATACACCGTGGAAATCTGGTGTGTGGATTGAGTAAGCTTGGCGCCTAGTCTAACCACTTGATTTCCTCCGCTCGCCTCAGCCGAAGCGTTGGTAAGACGGTTTTAACTCTCTCCTCTCCATGAGGCTGTTGAGATCTTGATGCAAAAAAGCCGGTTGCTGAATGCATCATCTGTGGAAAGAGATACATACAACAACCGGCTATCAAATCATTGTAGATTGAATATCCAGTCGAAACGTACTCTCTCCCCAGAAAGTGTTGTTTGATTGTAGGGATCGATTCGAGGTCTTTTGGATCTCTTATCTTTGTGGCGATACTATACCACTTTATGTCAAGTTTGTCAAGACTTACATGCTCATATTGCTATCTTATTTTGCTAATATTAGCCAATATGAAGTATCCAAACTTTGTTTACATAACCAAACAGAGAACGGCAATTTAGGGCACATGCTATAATCCCGTACGTATGAATGCGTTTAGTGGAATCATCGGTCACGACAAGATTCAAGAGGTACTTTCACGCAATCTTGAGCATGAGACACTTCCGCATGCGCTTTTATTTGTGGGGTCTGATGGTCTTGGAAAGACCTGTGTGGCTCAAAAGCTTATCCGACTGCTTTTGAATCATTCTGGAGACATGGGGCTACACTCTGATTATCTCGAACTGTCACGCCTCACTGATGAAAAAACAGGAAAGCGTAAATCGACCATTTCTGTCGCACAGGTTCGAGAACTCAATAGTCGATTAGGGCTCACTTCGATTTCTGGAGGATGGAAAGTTGTCTTTATAGAAGAAGCTTCGCATCTTTCTTCTGGAGCTTCGAATGCACTCTTGAAAACAATCGAAGAGCCAAAGGGGAAGACCTTGTTTTTATTGACAGCAAGTTCTGGTGATCGATTACCTGCAACAATCGTCTCTCGGTGTCAGACGTTGCGATTCTCTCCCGTTCCTCGTGCGGACATCAAAACAGGGTTGGTCAAGATGGGGTTTAGTCCGGTTGATGCGGGAACGGCCTCCGCACAATCTCTGGGTCGTCCTGGGCGTGCGATCAAGTTTTTAAAAGAAAGTGTGTACCGCGCGCAACAAGAAACAGGCATGGAACAAGCGGTACGTTTTTTTTCGAGTCCTCTTGCAACGCGTCTTGGACAAGTCACGGACTTGATTCCAAAAACAGAAATTCAAAAAGATGATGCGCTTCTTGAAACCTTAGATCAATGGGAGCTTGTCTGTCGTGATCTCCTATTCCATCAACTAGGACTTGGGGAGTTGCGTGTTTTTCCAGAAACAACGAAAATGAATGTGCTAGGCGAGACACTTACGCAAGAACAGTTATTGTCTGTGTTTGATCGCATGAAGCAGGTGCGGATCGCCACAAAACAACATATCAATTCACATTTAGCATTAGAGCATATTGCTCTGTCAATTTAACGACCATTTTATGAAACGACTTAGTCTTATTGCGTTGACGCTTGTTCTCATGGGGGCAGGATGTTTAGGAGGAAGCACTTCTAATTCTGGCTCTGATGGAGGGGTGTTTAAAACAAGTACTGCAGGGCAGGAATGGGTGCAGACCGTCATCGTTCCAACCGCTTCTGGAATTGGAACGCTTGCCACAACGGACGTGCTCAATATAGAAATGGATCCGCAGAACAAAAGTTTTCTGTACATCGGAACCCGGGAGAGCGGGATGTTGTACTCAGAAGATGGAGGAGTCTCTTGGCGACAGCCAGTGGTCTCTGCATTAAAAGACGGACTCATTTACAGTGTGCAAGTTGATCCAGAGGATGTATGTACGGTCTATGTCGCAAAGGGCGCACGTCTCTATCGTACAGAAGACTGCATGCGTTCATTTGATAGTGAAACGTATGTCGACACACGCGCAGGAGTGAGTGTCGTGCAGGTGGCTGTTGATTGGTATAACACCAACATGATCTGGATAGGACTGAGTAATGGAGATGTCTTGCGCAGTGGTGACGCAGGGCGTACTTGGACGAATGTCTTAAAAACAGGAAATGAAATTTCTGGGTTCTTAATCAACAATACGGATTCACGACAGGTGCTTGTGAGCACATTCAAAGACGGGATTTACAAAACAACAGATACGGGTACAACCTGGACAGAGATTGATGGAGGACTCAAAGATCTCAAGCAATCAAAACGTGTTTACACCATGATTCAGTCGAACGATTCAGGAGTTGTCATTGCTTCTAGTGAATATGGACTGACAAGATCAGTAGATTTTGGAAGTACATGGGAAGCAATCGCCCTTTTGACGTCACCTGGACAAGTCACGATTCGAGCCGTTGCGATGGACGCCGAAGATCCTGAAACCTTGTATTACGCGTCCGGCGCAACGTTCTACCGCTCACTTGACGCGGGTGTCACCTGGGATACAGAAAAGTTTCCTACATCTCGTGTTCCACGTGTAATCCTAGTTGACCCAGATGATTCTACAGTGCTATATATTGGCGTAGCAACAGCCACAGATTAATGAAACATTTGTAAAAGTGCGTCTTTTCGTCTCATGGACGCCCGCTGATCCTGCTCTCATTTTTCAGAGATCTCTAATATTACTTTTTATGCATACCGTTTTAAGCCAGAAGAAACCGTTGTTTGACGCTGCGATCGACCATCTCCACAAGGAGTTTGGGGCGCTTCGAACGGGTCGAGCAACACCTGCGCTTGTGGAAGATATTCCCGTGAACGCCTACGATGCGATTATGGAAATTAAGGGTCTTGCTTCCATACAAACACAGGACGCTAAGACATTGGTCATTGATCCGTGGGACAAGGGACTCATACGAAATATTGAAAAAGCTATTCGCGACGCGGGGGTAGGACTTAGTCCCGTTGTGGATGGAACGGTGATTCGCATCATGATGCCTCCGATGACGGAAGATAATCGAAAAGCCATGGTGAAGAAGATGAAGGAGTTCTTGGAAGACGCACGTATTCGTTGTCGTCAGGTGCGAGAGGAAGCGCGTGAGCTCTCGCTTAAAATGGAAAAAGATAAAGAGATTTCTGAAGACGAGAAGTTTAAACTCTTTGATGAGATTGATAAGATGACAAAAGAGTATACAGATTTGATTGAACAGGCCGGGAACAACAAAGAGGATGAAATCATGACTATCTAGTATGGGCCATACAACTGTCACAATGGAAAAACTTGTCGCCCTCGCCAAACAGCGGGGGTTCGTTTATTCAGGTTCTGAGATTTATGGAGGGCTTGCCAATAGCTGGGATTACGGTCCACTTGGTGTTGAGCTCAAAAATAACATCCGTAATTTATGGTGGAAAAAATTTGTGCATGCCCGAACAGACATGGTTGGGCTAGACGCTGCCATCATGATGAATCCAAAGGTGTGGGAGGCATCAGGGCATGTGGCGAATTTTAGTGACGCCATGATTGATTGTCGGAACTGTCAGGCGCGTCATCGGGCTGATCATTTGATTGAGGAAGCCTATCCAGATATGAAGGTTGATGGGTTACCTACATCAGAACTTACGAAGATTATTCTTGAAAAGGAAATTCTCTGTCCAAATTGTGGAAAGCGGGATTTTACAGATGCTCGAGAATTCAATCAGCTTTTTCAAACATCTATCGGAAAGACGGAGGAGGATAAATCTACGATCTACTTGCGAGGAGAAATTGCTCAAGCGATGTTTGTTAATTTTAAAAACATTCTTGAAACTTCCCGGAAGCGTGTACCTTTTGGTATTGCAAGTGTGGGGAAAGTCTTTCGTAATGAGATTACTCCAGGAAATTTTACGTTCCGTACATTGGAATTTGATCTCATGGAATTTGAGTATTTTATTCGTGAAGAGGAATGGGAAAAAACCTTTGCGTATTGGCTCGATCAAATGCAATCACTGCTTCTTCAAATGGGGTTTGATCCAACTCATACGCGTGTACGTGAGCATACGCAAGAAGAACTCTCTCATTATTCGAAACGGACAGTGGATATCGAATATCTCACGCCATTTGGATGGAAAGAGCTGTTCGGACTAGCCTATCGAACAGATTTCGATTTAAAGAATCATGCACAACACAGTGGTCAAAAACTTGAGTACCGAGATCCTGTTACAGAAGAAGTGTATGTTCCTCATGTGGTTGAGCCAACATTTGGTCTCACGCGACTCACACTCATGACGATGCTTGAGGCCTATACAGAAGAACAGGTTGGTGACGATACGCGTGTCGTGATGAAATTTCACCCAAGCTTAGCTCCATACAAAATTGCCGTACTCCCATTATCGAAAAAAGAAGAATTGCAGTCTATTGCACGACCCTTACAGGAGCGTCTCACAAAGCGATGGTATACAGATTATGACGAAACGCAGTCCATTGGAAAACGCTATCGCCGACAAGACGAAATTGGAACACCGTATTGTGTGACCGTGGATTTCGACTCACTTGAAGATAAGGCGGTCACTATTCGCGATCGCGACACAATGGAACAAGTGCGTGTTCCTATTCAAGAATTGGAAACTTGGTTTGAATCAAAGCTTTCTTAGAAAAATTATGAGTAACGAATATACACTCGAAAATGGCATGCGTGTTATTTTGGCGCCCGTGAAGGGGACTGACACCGTTTCTGTGCTCACGCTTGTGCGTGTTGGATCTCGCTATGAGTATCCAGCAATTAACGGAGCATGTCACTTTATTGAGCACATGATGTTTAAGGGGACACGTCGTCGACCAACTGCTCAGCACATTTCACGAACGCTTGATGCGATCGGGGCGGACTTCAATGCGTTTACTAGCAAAAATTACACGGGGTATTACGTGAAGGTTGATAAGAGCCATTTGAAACTTGGAATCGATATTATTGATGACATGTTATTTGCGTCCAAAATGGATCCAGATGAATTGAACCGTGAACGTGGCGCGATCATTGAGGAGATTCACATGTATGAAGATAATCCGATGATGCATGTAAGCGATCTCTTAGAGCGAGTGATGTTCGATGGATCTTCTCTTGGGTGGGAAATCGCAGGAACGCCAAAAATTATCAAGGAGATTGATCGTGATGAAATGTTTGCGTTTTATAAGAAGTACTATCAACCATCAAACATGGTGCTTGTTATTTCGGGAAAAATCGATGCGCAAACTCGAGTTTGGATTGAACAGTATTTTGGGAAACGAAAGAGTACAAACGAACCACTTGATGGATTTGAGGCGTGTACACTTAGACCTCCTCATGTTGTGCCGCATGCGCGTGTGCAATCAAAGCCAACAGAGCAGATTCAACTAGCCATGGGATTTCCCTCATTTGGATTACAAGATACACGAAATCCTGCACTGACATTGATGGGAGTTATTTTGGGAGGAAATATGAGTTCACGATTATTTGTGGAAGTACGTGAGCGAAAAGGTCTTGCCTATTTTGTCCGGGCGATGAATGATGCCTATGAGGAAGTTGGAAATTTCATGATTCGCGCGGGGCTTGATAAAAAACGATTGGATGAGGCATTGAAAACCATCATGCGTGAATTGCGCAAAATGGTAAAAGAACCTGTGTCCGCAAAAGAATTAAAAGACGCGAAGGCCTACGTTCGTGGACAGATGGCCATTCGGCTTGAGGATAGTTATCAGCGAGCTCAATGGTTTGCGCAAGAGCGTATGTTCCAGGCGAATGCGCATACCCCAGAGGCCTACTTGAAATTGATTGAGGCTGTGACAGTGAAGGAAGTTCATGCTGTGGCGAAGGACGTGTTAAACTTGAAACAGATGAGTATCGCAGGAGTAGGTCCATTTAAAGATGGGAACGATTTCTTGAAGAAGGCTGGGTTAATCAAGTAGATCTATGAAGACCGTCATTGCCAATTGGAAAATGAATGTAGGTGTAAGAGAAAGTGTTGCTCTTGCACGTGGAACACTTTTGACATTGCGTGGTCGAAAAACCATTCCGGATCTTGTGATTTGTCCGCCGGATGTGGCGCTCAGTGAGGTACGAAAAGTCATTGCAAGAAGTTCTGCCAAGCTTGGGGCTCAAAATGTTTCTTGGGAAGTCTCAGGTTCACATACAGGAGAAACATCGACACGCATGCTTCAGGAGTTTGGTGTGACACATGTGATCATCGGACATTCTGAACGTCGTCAGCACCTTGGAGAAACAGATGAGATGATTCAAAAAAAAGTCGCGCACGTATTAGCGGAACAGATGATTCCTATTTTGTGTGTCGGAGAAACAAAACTGGAGCGCGACGCAGGACAGGCTCAAGAGATTATTCGCCATCAGCTTTCTGTGGCGCTTCAAGGAGTGCGTTTGCGCGGTGGAGATAAACTGTTTGTTGCCTATGAGCCTATCTGGGCAATTGGGTCAGGTGAACCTGCTTCCGTAGGTGAGGTAGTAGAAATGCATCGTTTTATCGACTCTGTTCTTACGCAATTATTTCCAGATGCTCCGGAGGGTCAGATTTCTGTCTTGTATGGTGGGTCTGTGACTGGAGAGAATGCTTATGGATTATTGCGTGAAACAGAGGTAGATGGAGTTTTGGTTGGAGGAGCGAGTGTGAAACTTAACCAATTTAAGGATATTGTTGGCGCGGCTGCGGAAGTGCTCGAAGCTCAACAAACGGCATAATATGGGATGGTTTTTACTAGGGTTAATCCTTTTTGCAGTCATTGTTATCGGTTTTGTTCTTTTCCAAAAGTTTCCTCAACTTCGGGTAATTGATGTTGATTCAATACAGAAAGAACGGGAACGAAAAGTGAAGGAGAAATTGATCATTTCTAAATTTCAGCGTACAAGCAGTGCAAAATTACAGAAAGTTGCAAAAGTTTCTTCAGGTGCTATACAATCCGTTTCTCGGCATGGTCGACGAGCTGTACAGAGGTTATATCGATTAGAACAATACTATCAACGATTGAAACACTCTTCTGATGAAGGGATTCATAGTTATTCAGACGAGAAGATTCGAACGAGACTTGAAGAGGCAGACGTTTTGATTCGACAAAAAGAGTACATTCCTGCTGAGAAAATTTTCATTGACATCATCAGTCATAACCCAAAAAACGTAAATGGGTATGAAGGGTTGGGGAACATGTATTTTGCCAGTGGTCAGTTAGATCAAGCTCGGGAGTCACTGTTATTTGCCTTACGTCTATCTCCTGATGACGCAAGTGTGAATATGTCTCTTGCTCAGATCGAACTTAAACAAGGAGATGGAAAGCTAGCGATCCCGTACGCACGCAAAGCGGTTGAGAAGCGGTCAAAGAACCCGAGGTATATCGACTACTATATTGATATCGCCCTCCAGATTGGATCACTTAAAGATGCTCGAAAGGGAATTCAAGCACTCAAGGAAGTGAATCCTGAGAATCAAAAGATTAAGGAGTTTGAAGCGCGTTTTCAGGAAAAAAAGGCTGAGTATGTGAGCAGAACGACTCCTTCTGAAAATAAGCCTTCACAAAGTGAGTGAGCTTTGCTATCATTTTCGCGCCATGAGTTTTCCAGGCCGCGATAGCTCAGTTGGTAGAGCGCTTCCATGGTAAGGAAGAGGTCTCGGGTTCGAATCCCGATCGTGGCTCCAGAATGGGTCGGTACTCAAGCGGTCAACGAGGGCAGACTGTAAAT
>JABMNY010000044.1 GCA_013204385.1 Candidatus Uhrbacteria bacterium | reverse complement strand
TTATAATGAGGTTGATTCGATTCGTGTCTTTAATAATCCAGCTATTTTTGGGGCCTATGAGCCAGGTTCCATTTTTAAACCCCTTACGATGGCTGCAGCGATTGATGTAGGAGCGGTGACCCCTAATACAACGTTTACGGACACAGGATCCGTTATGGTTGATGGGTGGCATAAACCAATTGGAAACGCAGAAGGGAAGGTGTATGGCACTGTAGACATGACAAAAGTGCTAGAAGATTCCATTAACACCGGAATGGTATTCTCCATGCGGGCAATGGGAATGGAGACGTTTGTTGACTATGTAAAGGCATTTGGATTCGGCAAGTACACAGGAATTGAACTCGAGACGGAGAATGCAGGAACCGTGGATGCACTTGATATTGGATCTGAAATTTATGCAGCCACTGCCTCTTTTGGTCAGGGAATTACAGTCACCCCACTTCAGATTGTGATGGCCTATGCAGCGATTGCCAATGGTGGTGTCTTAAAGGTGCCAATGATTATCGATGAGATTCATCATGCAGATGGTACTGTAGAAAAACGATCAGTCCGTGACATTGCTCAAGTGATAAGTGCAAAAACTGCCAGAACGGTCTCCGCGATGTTGGTCTCTGTTATTGAACACGGACATGGAAAACAAGCAGGTGTTCCTGGATATTATATTGGGGGGAAAACGGGAACAGCACAGGTCGCACGAACAGATGGAGTCGGATATGACCAAGATAATACGATTGGTTCATTTGCAGGATTTGGGCCAGTGGAGGATCCAAAGTTTGCGATGGTTGTACGTATTGATAATCCAAGAGATGTGATTTGGGCTGAATCAACCGCCGCCCCGTTGTTTGGGGAAATTGCCGAATTTCTGTTACAGTATTTCGAAGTCCCTCCTGTAAGAACGATAGAATAATCTATGAAACGATTTATCCAAAAAAGACTCACAAAAAAAGTGCAAAAACTGCTTGCTGAACATAAGCCCCTTATTATTGCGGTAACGGGTTCTGTCGGGAAGACGAGCGCACGAAATGCGATTGCTTCTGTATTATCTGCAAAATTTCGTGTTGGGACCACACGAGAAAATTATAACAACGAATTCGGTGTACCTCTGAGTATTCTCGGAATGAAATCACCAGGAAAGTCCGTGCTTGGGTGGATGAACGTGTTGCTCCACTCTCCAAAGACTATGCCTGAGGTGTTTGTGCTTGAGTACGGGATTGATCGTCCTGGAGACATGGCGTATTTATGTGAGATCGCACAACCGGCTATTTCTGTGCTGACACGTATTTCTCCAGTTCATGCAGAGTATTTTCGTTCTGTGGAGCAACTTGCCGAAGAGAAGGCGGTACTGCTTGAACGCACAAAAGCTTCGGGACTTACCGTCTTGAACGCAGATGATCCTCGTGTGATGGGTCTTGCAGGACATGCAGTTGCTCCTATTCTGACATATGGGTTTTCCTCTGGGGCAGATGTTCAAGCCAAAGAGTATTCTCTGACAACGCGAGAAGATTTTTCATTCGAACCAAACGAATTGTTTTCAAGCGTGCGTGCGCAGGTTGTTTCCATGGATGCGGACGTTATGGAGATCATGTTGAAAAACGTTTTAGGAACGACAAGTGTTAGCGCGCTGTTGCCAGCGATTGTCATTGCAAAACATCTTGGACTTACACATGAAGAAATCCTTTCAGCGCTTCCACAAACGCAATTTGAGCCAGGGCGCATGAGTCCGATTCCTGGCGTAAAAGGATCTTTGATTATCGACTCAAGTTATAACGCGGCTCCCGCATCGATGTCTGCCGCGCTCGATGTCTTAGAAGAGTTTCATCCAGTCGAGAAGGCTCGTCGAATTGCGGTTTTGGGGCATATGGCGGAGCTTGGTCAATATACAGATCAAGAGCATCGGCTCATTGGGCTAAAAGTGGCAGAAGTAGGTGTAGATCTTCTTTTGACAATCGGAGAGATGAGTCGCGAAATTCGCCGTGGAGCGATTGAAGCGGGCTTGAAAGAAGAGTGCACACAACACTTTGATACGCCTGAGGATGCGGGGAGGTGGCTTGATCGAGAAATTCGCAAAGGCGATATTGTGCTGGTGAAAGGTTCTCAATCGGCTCGTACTGAGAAAATAGTCAAAGATGTCATGGCTGAACCATTACGGGCAAAAGAACTTCTTGTAAGACAATCAGCGTACTGGATAGAGAATTAGTATGAAAAACACGACCTTTTACGGGTCGTGTTTTTTGATCCCTTGAATTATTGCGCATATGTGGTACTATTTCGCCTCCTCAAATTCTCATTGTGCATAGGAGACGCATGTTAAACGAGGGAGGGTACATCGTTCTTCAAAACAAGAAACGTGTAGAAGCAACACTTCTGCATGATCGCCCAAGGAGTCGGATTTGGGTTCTCACTGACGGACAGTACGTCAAAACAGTCAAAGATTCACACAAAGTACTTCAAACTCCAGAAGCTGATCCGGA
>JABMNY010000043.1 GCA_013204385.1 Candidatus Uhrbacteria bacterium | reverse complement strand
GCCATGCTGGGACTTTGGCCATGGGTGCAAGCTGTTCTTGCGACGATTGTGGTTCTTGGACCTGGAATGGAATTTCACAAAACGACCGCAAAGCAACTGAAGCGCGGGAAAGCAAACATGGATACCCTCATTACAATGGGAACCGGAAGCGCCCTTCTTTTTAGTTGGTGGCAGATATTTCTCGGTGGACACATCTATTTTGAAACAGCAGCACTCATCACGGGCTTCATTCTTCTTGGACGCTATTTTGAAGCGCGGGCAAAGGGTCGAGCAAGTGAAGCCATCTCTCGTCTCATGGAGCTTGGTGCAAAGATGGCTCATTTGGTGACAGAAGACGGATCGACACAAGATGTTCCTGTGGAATCCTTAAAACTTGGGGATCAGGTGCTCGTAAAGCCAGGGGAGAAGATTCCGCTTGATGGAATGATTGTAAAAGGATCGTCCAACCTGGATGAATCGATGCTCACAGGGGAGAGTATGGCGGTTACTAAGAAAGAGGGGGACGATGTGTTTGGTGCAACGGTGAATCAGCAAGGAGCGCTTACAATTAAGGTAAAAGCCTTGTCTGGAAACACGGTACTGGCTCAGATTGTTAAAATGGTTGAACAGGCTCAGCAAGAAAAAGCTCCGATTCAAAAACTTGTCGATAAGATTTCTGGAATCTTTGTCCCGATTGTGATCTTAATCGCGGCAGCCACATTTGTTGTATGGTACGTGATGACAGGGGACGTGAATGCGTCATTTATCCCAGCGGTGGCTGTGCTCGTGATTGCCTGTCCGTGTGCGCTCGGACTTGCTACGCCTACAGCCATTTTGGTTGGAACAGGACGTGGAGCAAAAGAAGGAATCTTGATTAAGAGCGGAGAGGCACTCGAGCGTAATCGTCATATCGATATCGTGTTGTTCGACAAAACAGGTACGCTGACAGAAGGACGACCATCTGTCACGAATACAGATCTTTCGAATGATGCACTTGTGTATGTTGCGTCTTTAGAATCCTCATCAGAACATCCGCTTGCATCTGCAATCGTTCGTTATGCAACAGACCTTGGTCTCAAGCTCACGTCTGCAGAGCAAGTAACATCGATTACCGGAAAAGGAATTGAGGGAATGGTTCAAGGAAAAAAGGTAGAGATTGGTTCTGCCTCGCACATGAACTTAAGTGATCCGATCGGCTCACTTGGGTCTTCGATCGAAACATGGCAAGAAGAGGGGAAGACTGTCGTTTTGGCTCAGATTGATGGAAAATTAGTCGGGACACTGGCGATTGCGGATGCTCCAAAAGAAACCGCAAAGTCGGCTGTGGCTGAGCTTAAACGTATGGGACGAGAAGTGATGATGGTCACCGGAGACAATCGTCGAACAGCTGAAGCCATCGCTCAACAACTCGGAATTGATCAGGTAGAAGCAGAGGTCATGCCTGGAACAAAGCTTGATGTCGTGAAAGCGCTTCAAGCCAAAGGAAAGAAGGTTGCCTTTGTGGGAGATGGAATCAACGATGCTCCTGCGCTTACTCAGGCTGATCTTGGAATCGCGATGGGGACGGGAACAGATGTGGCGATCGAGGCAGGTCAGATTGTGTTGGTGGGAGGAGGTCCAGAAAAAGTCGTATCTGGACTCAAACTCGCAACGGCGACCTATCGAGGGATTCGACAGAATTTATTTTGGGCATTCTTCTATAATATTGCGGCGATTCCGCTTGCAGCGTTCGGACTTTTAAACCCAATGATCGCGTCAGGAGCAATGGCATTCTCAAGTATTTCAGTCGTGCTGAACTCGCTGAGAATACGTCGAGCAAAAATTTAAAGAGTCTTCTAGATAAAAGAAAAAGACGAGGCCTGAGGGTCTCGTCTTTAATATTGACAAAACAGATGGTTTCGAGCATTATTTCAAGTCCTTTGGTCCAGAATCTTCTGGTTTCAAAGACGTTCTAAACAATGGAGGAACCCATGTTCGAGAGAATCCTTGTTCCCAACCTGTACGGATCGGTGGGGGATGGACTCGTTCAAATGGCACGTCGCTTCGGTGAAGTGAATATCGTTTGTCCCACCAGGGTGGAAACAGTTCAGGTCAATTCACAAACTCTGTTCGTAGCTGATCAACTGCCGACGCGTCGTGATATTCACGTTCTGCTTCCAGGAGGAGCTACACAGCTCAAGAGGATTCCTGCTATAAGCAAAGACCACGTCGATAACATGGTCATCCTTGTTCCGTTTGGGAGCGGGGAGTCCTGTCTTCAAGCGGTGCGTCTAGCCATACAAGTCGCGGAACACTTTCGAGCGAGACATTTGGGTGTTCAACTCCTCTTCTACCACACGACCTGGCGTGATCCTTCAACGGAGAGCGAGGACGTCTGGGCGCATATTGATGAAGAGGTGAATGAGATGGCCACAAACCTCCGTCGTATCGCTGTCGGGAAGGAACTGCAATTTCGATACGGGGTTCAAATCGCTGCACCCACCGTTCCTGATGGGATCATCTCCTTTGCACTACTCAACAAGGTCAGTCTCATTGTGATGGCTCGCGGTGATGAGGTGACTACTGGCTCGTATGTGGATCAGATGGCTCTGTACACGCGTATTCCGCTTCTCATTGTCCGTAAGGAGGACTGATCATGATTCGCAAGATCTTTGCTTCCCCCTACGGGGTCATGGTGGTCGTGTTGTGCATGTACGTGGCGAAAGTCGCGGCCAAGCTCACGATCGGTCAGATGATTCACAGTCCCATGATCGAAGGTGATGGGTGGCATAACGCGTCCGACATTTTCGAGGCCTGTGTCGTCATTGCAACCATCTGGTTCTCCAGACTTCCGGCATCGGACTCCTATCCGCTTGGACGCCGTAACATCGAGAGTATCTTCTCGGTTGTGGTCGGTGTGTTTCTTGCTCTGATGTCCATCAAGATTGCCTGGTTTGCTCTCGTTGGTCTCGCACACATCAAAGATGGTCATGCGACACTCATCCTGTCTTCACAGATGGCCCCGTGGGTCCTGGGTGTGACGGGTGGATCCGCACTCGTGTCTTTGTTTGTGTCCCGGTACCAGATCCGAGTTGGCAAGGCAACCGGTCACGAGGCTCTTGTTGCAGACGGGGAAGAGACGGCCTCAGACGGCCGTATCGAACTCGCCACGTTCGTGGGGGTGTGCGGAGAGTATCTCTTCGATGCACCGTGGATCGAGTACCCCTTCGCGCTTATCGTTGCAGGTTTGATGGTGAAGACCGGCGGGGAGATTTTCTCTCGAGGTATGGGTGCACTTCTGCAACGCACGATCGGACCGGAGCATGACGAGGCTATTCGGAACATTGTCTCGAATATGTACGGCATCGAACGTGTCGCGCAGATCAAGACTTTTCGTACGGGTAATAAGGTCATCCTCATTCTGAAGGTACTTTCGCAAGCACAGCCCAGAGTGACTCGCCTCATGAAGGAGGCTGTGGCTGTTCACATCGCCAGGTATCTGCGTGAGCAAGAGTTCGAAGACGGGGAGTTCTTTATCCGATTCGACTCGCCTCCAAGTGATTTCCATCGTCGGGCAGTGCTCATTCACTACATTGACGATCTGCCACGAGTCGCGACCTGCATTAAGGATGCGACGCATGTCATCGTCTGTGACGTGGAATACGGCGGGGTGACTCGCGCAACAAATCACCAGATTCCGGATCAGGATTTGGATGAGCGCATAAAGCATCTTGGCGAGCTTCTCGTGAAGAAACGCGTCGTTGAGTCGATCCTTTTCAGCTCGACCTGTGATCAAACGGCATCAACCTTTCCGATCAGAGTAGTGAATGGTCCCTCGGACCAACTGGCTGTTTACGGTCTTTGAGGAAGAAGACGGAATATCTCGCTCTCCAATGCATTTGCGTCTGGGGAGCTTTTTTATTGACGAGAACAAAAAAAGTTATTACAGTCTGGACGCTCAGCAAACCTTCCCCGTTGGGCAAAGGACGTACATGTCAGAAGCGCAGCGTCGTTTCCTTGGGAGTTGTAGGAGTTCTTCCTGGCTTCCCTTCAGCGCTACTTGGCCGCGTATCGAGCCTCATTTGAGTGGAATCATGCGGGCTGCGGCGGAGGTCGTATTCCAGTCCGGTCATGAGGTGAAGGGGATCCAACCCGTCATCGCAAAGCTGGTCAAAGCAGAGGTGCTTCACAAGGAAGGACCTTACGTGACCGCAGTGTTGGCCTTGATGGTCAGTATGCGCGGTGAAAAGGATCTCTTCTATTACAAAGATCGTGAAGCACGAGATCTCCGACTGATCGCTCCCTGGGTTGCCAAGCGCTGGCGCCGAGGTGGTCGCTATCAAGAAGGTCAGATCGACCAGGTCCACCACAAGCTGGTCAAGCTCATGGCCGAACACTTTCCGCACGGGAAACGTGAGATGTGGTCCATCGATCCTCTGCCTGAGGCTGAGGCTGCGTTCGAGCGGACACTCCAGACGGTGACAATGTGAGGGGTATCGACAACGTCGTCTTCTGAAAACAATCAGTACACCAGTTAAATGGTGATCTCCCCTTCAATGCATAACTTGCAAAAGAAGGGTTTTTTTATTGACAAAGAGCAAGATTTCAGACATACTCTTTCGTTCGCAGACGACGTGTTTGCGATAGATCTTCTACAACCAGAAGGATAATGACATTGTACGAATCACTCATTCAGGGTATCGAGGAGCGCGTTGCTGTTCTTCATAATGGACCTCACATGGTCTGGATCAATGAGACAGGTGTCTGCGGACATCTTCTCTTCGATCTCTGGCGGATGCCAGGAAGCTCTGCAACCATTCTTCACTTCGGACTTCCGTATCACCGCCGTGTCCAAATGAACCTGTTGGGGCATGATGGTGATGAGAGTTTTGCTAGTCTCGAGCAGGCCATTTATCTGGCTGCTCATGCCTACGAAGAGGCATTCAAGGTGGTGTCTCAGGAAGGTGTCGCCAGCCGACCAGTCATTGGTGTTGGGATCACGGGCGCCATTACGACGGGACGTGATCGACGTGGGGATGATCGGGCGCATGTGGTGATCAAGGATAGGCACGGCATTCACCAGGTGAGTTTCACGCTCCCAAAGATGGAAGGTTCGGTCTTGGATGACCCGTCGGCAACCCGGAGGCACCGGGAAGAGCAGGGGATTCTGGTGGATCTCGTCGCGCTCAACATGATTCTGTGGGCGACTGGCGTTGATCAGATTCAGGTTCCTGGTGCGCTTCAGTCTTCGCAGACAGAAACGCAGATGGAAGGTTGGGTTCTTAAGCCATATCCAGTCTCCATTGGTCACACGGATCTCTTCAACAAGGTGTTCTGGCCAAACGACAGTACGACAACTTTAAGTGATTTGGATCCAAAAGAGGTCGTTCTGTTTCCAGGTTCGTTCAACCCTCTGAGCTTTGCGCATGTTGAAATGGCGCGGATGATCGAGGGGATGACTGGGAAGCGTGTGATCTTCCAGATCTCGCAGCAGCATCCAGACAAGGCTGTTGCCCCGCTTCCAGAAGAAGAATTGCGACGTCGACTTGTCGCCTTTGCGTGGCGTCATCCAGTTTTGTTCCTGCCCGCGAGTGGGCTCTATGTGGAGAAGGCTCGCTTGCTCCCTGGAGTGCAGGTGCTTGTCGGTGCTGATGCGGCACGAAGCATCCTCAATCCTCGCTACTACGGTGGAGATGAAGGACGTCGACGGATGCTCGAGGAGCTTGCTGATCTGGGATCGAGTTTCATTGTCATGGGGCGTGTCGATGAAGTGTCGGGGCGTTTCATCATGCGTGATGATCTGGACATGCCTCCGCGCTACGCGCACCTCTTCGAAGGTGTCTCCGCGCGCTGGGACATCTCTTCTACAACCATCCGCGCACAGCAAGCGCGGTAAGCTTCAAGCAAAGGACAAGTCAATGAGTCTAAAAGAACGAGTTGGATCTGGTGTGACCTATCACAAGGAAGAAGCACGTGGTGCCCGCATGAAGTCGGGGTCATATGACGACTGTGTCTTCGATGAAGGTGTCTATGAGGGGGCAGACATTCAGTTGTGTCACTTCCTCGATTGTACCTTCACGGTATGCGATTTGCGTGTTGAAAATGCGTACGAGACAAGTTTCATGGGATGCACCTTCAAGAACTGCGACATTCGTGGTTTAGAAGCGAAGGGTGCTCGCTTCTCAGACTGCACATTCACCGACTGCACAAGCTGAGCACATCTCCTCTCACGGCTCCGATCCTTGTATCGGAGTTTTTTAATACAAAGATTCAGGGCAAGTTCACTTTTCTTGCTTTTTTTCAGTCTCGTGCTACGCTTTGTCTTGTGAATACACAGATCCCACCCCCTTGAACTCCGGTTCATGGGGGATTATGCGTTATCTATGAAATTTGAACTACATTCAGAATATAAACCAGCCGGAGATCAACCGAAGGCCATTGAGGAACTCACAAAAGGAATCAATGCGGGTGAGGAGTATCAGACGCTTTTGGGTGTGACGGGTTCAGGAAAAACATTCACGATGGCGAATGTGATTGTGAATACCCAAAAACCAACTCTTGTGATTGCGCATAACAAGACGCTTGCGGCACAGCTTTGTAATGAGTTCCGTGAGTTTTTCCCAAACAATGCAGTTGAGTATTTTGTGAGTTACTACGATTATTATCAACCTGAGGCCTACATGCCTCGGACAGATACGTATATTGAAAAAGAATCCCAGATTAATGAGGAAATTGATCGACTTCGACATTCTGCAACGCAGGCGCTCTTAACTCGACGCGATGTCATTATTGTGGCGAGTGTGTCTTGTATTTACGCGCTTGGAAGTCCGGATGAGTATAAGGATACCGTTTTGCATATCGAGAAACGTGGAGGCTTGGAACGTAATGAACTTTTGCATCGCCTAACAGCGATGCAGTTTGAACGGACAAACGCAGATATTACACGAGGGCATTTCAGAGCGCGTGGAGACATTGTCGAAGTGATGCCAATGAATGAAGAGATCGTGTACCGCATGATTTTTTCCGGCGAAGCCGGACCCGGCTCCGCCGGGGAAGATGAGCGCATTATTGATTTGCAAGCCCTTGATCCGATCACACGAAAGTTTTTAAGTCGTCCAGAGGATATTTGGATCTTTCCAGCAAAACATTACGTTGTATCTCCATCAAGGCAAGATGGTGCTGTAAAGGAAATTAAACGTGACTTGAAAGAGCGATTGGCACAGTTTGATATAGAAGGAAAAGTCTTAGAGGCAGAACGTCTTTCTCGTCGGACACGGTTTGATTTAGAGATGATTGAGAATATTGGCTACTGCAATGGGATCGAGAACTATTCTCGACACTTTGATGGACGAGAACCAGGACAACCTCCCTACTCCCTCATCGACTATTTTCCAGATGACTTCATGACAATTATTGATGAGTCGCATGTGACTATTCCTCAGGTTGGGGGGATGTATAACGGAGATCAGGCTCGAAAGGGGACATTGATTGAGCATGGATTTAGACTCCCAAGTGCGAAGGATAACCGACCCCTCAAGTTTGATGAGTTTGTTGAGCGTATGAAGCAGATGGTGTTTGTCAGTGCGACGCCAGGTAAGTATGAACTCGAAAAGTCGTCAAAGATCATTGAGCAGATTATTCGTCCGACCGGGCTTGTGGATCCAGAGGTAACCATGCGTCCAGTGACAGAAGATGGGGATTATCCTGGACAAGTAGAGGATCTGATTCGGGAGATTGAAATACGTGTCGCAAAAAAGGGTCGGGCTCTTGTGACGACCCTTACAAAAAAGATGGCGGAAGACCTTACAGAGTTTTTGCTTGAGAAGGGGATTAAGGTGCAGTATCTTCACTCTGATGTACAGACACTTGATCGCATTACCATTCTTTCAGATTTGCGAAAGGGAATGTATGACGTCGTTGTGGGAGTGAACTTACTCCGCGAAGGACTGGATCTTCCAGAGGTCACATTAGTGGCTATTCTCGATGCGGATAAAGAAGGATTTTTGCGCTCAGAAACCGCCATTATTCAAACGATTGGTCGCGCGGCTCGAAACATCGATGGAGAGGTCATCGTGTATGCCGATAAGATGACAGGATCGCTTGAGCGTGCGCTTAAAGAAACAACGAGACGTCGTAAGATTCAAGTGGCACACAATAAGAAGCACGGCATTACTCCTCAGTCGATTCAAAAGGAGATCAAAGATATTCGCGCGATGCTTGGGGGAGAGAAGGATTCTGTCGCAGAAATTCTCAAGCTAGAAATGACAGCTGAACCTCATGAGATCGAGCAAGTCATTAAAGAAAAAGAGTACGACATGAAGGAAGCGGCAAAGAAACTCGATTTTGAAACAGCTGCTCTATTACGTGATGAAATTCTGTTATTGAGTAAGGAACTTAAGGGAAAAGAGTCAAAGAAGAAAAAATAGCTATGCAAGATAAAATAATCATCAAAGGGGCACGAGAGCATAATTTAAAGAATATTAGTCTTGAGCTACCTCGCAATAAACTCATTTGTTTTACGGGTGTCTCTGGATCAGGAAAGTCGAGTTTGGCGTTTGATACCATCTTTGCCGAAGGGCAGAGACGGTATGTCGAATCATTGTCTGCATACGCGAGACAGTTCTTAGGACAAATGGAAAAGCCAGACGTTGATGAGATTGAAGGACTATCTCCTGCTATTTCAATTGATCAAAAAGCGCATGGAAGTAACCCCCGATCTACGGTTGCAACCATCACTGAAATTTACGATTATCTTCGCGTGCTTTATGCGCGTGTTGCCCAACCTCATTGCGTGACCTGTGGGGAGAAAATCCAGAAGCTGACGAACGAAGAAATGGTCGACATGGTTCTTACGCACATCACCGGTGAAAAGGGTTCTGTAAAAGTGCTTGCGCCTGTTGTGAAAGGACGAAAGGGAGAGTATTACCAATTGCTGTACGATCTTTATAATTCAGGATTCGCCCGTGTCCGAATTGATGGAAAGGAACATCGCTTGGATGAACAGATCAAGCTCGCTAGATACAAGGCGCATGTGATTGAAATCGTCGTTGACACCATTCCGGTAGCTTCGTTTAAGACAAACGAGAAGGATGCTCGCCAGCGATTGGCAGATGCGCTTGAAATTGCCGTTGATCGTGGTGAAGATGTTGCAAATATCATCTATCCAGATGAGACTGAACAACTTATGTCTTCAAAGTTCAGTTGTCCAAAAGATGGCTTCTCGTTTCCTGAAATTGAACCTCGGTTGTTCTCATTCAACTCTCCCTATGGAGCATGTCCAGAATGTACAGGACTCGGAACAGCAGAACTGTATTCTGAGGAGCTGTGCGGAAAATGCTCGGGAGCTAGGCTTCGAGAGGAGGCACTCTTTGTTTGGTTGCCAAGACCTGGGAAAGCAAAAAATGAGAAGGGAATTTCGATTGTGGAAGTCTCGGCAATGTCGATTGCAGATGCAGTAGATTTTTTCACGAATCTTTCTTTAAGTGAAAAGGATACGCAGATTGCAGGTTCTATTTTAAAGGAAGTTCAAAACCGCCTAAAATTCATGCTCGACGTTGGATTACATTATCTGACACTCAACCGGATGGCAGGAACCTTGTCAGGTGGTGAAGCTCAACGCATTCGACTTGCGTCTCAAGTAGGATCTCGTTTGGTGGGGGCGATGTATGTGTTGGATGAACCAACCATTGGATTGCACCAAAGAGACAATGACCGTCTGATCGAGACGCTTGAGGATCTTCGGGATATTGGGAATACTGTGATTGTGGTGGAACACGATGAAGACACGATGCTCGCTTCCGACTTTATGGTCGAGATTGGACCAGGTGCCGGAGTAAATGGGGGACATGTCATCGTTGCTGCAGAAACATCGGTTGCGATAAAAGATCCAAACTCGCTTACCGCTGCGTATTTGAGAGGAGATAAAAAAATTGAGATTCCAACAGATCGTCGAGCCCCAGGAAAGGATGTGCTCAAAATTAAGGGAGCCTCATCAAACAACCTGAAAAATATTGATGTCGAAATTCCACTACGACGGTTTGTCTGTGTGACAGGCGTTTCTGGATCAGGGAAATCAACCTTGGCGTATGAAACCATGTACAAAGCAGTTTCAAAGAAACTGAATGGAGGAAAACAAACACCCGGGATACATAAAGCCATTCTTGGTGTGGAATATTTGGACAAGACGATTTTGATTGATCAAGGGGCGATTGGGCGAACCTCTCGATCAAACCCAGCGACCTATACAGGTATCTGGGGTCCTGTTCGAGATATCTTCACAGAAACATCAGAGGCGCGCTATCGGGGGTACAAAAAAGGGCGGTTCAGTTTTAATCGACCGGGTGGACGCTGTGAGAATTGCGAAGGACACGGAATGATTGCGATTGAAATGCATTTTCTCCCAACGGTCTATGTCACTTGCGATGTTTGTAAAGGGAAACGTTTTGATCGTGAAACATTGGAGATTCTCTATAAAGAAAAGAATATTTTTCAGATTCTTGAAATGGAGGTTGAGGAAGCGGCAGAGTTCTTTAAGGATGTTCCACCAGTCTCTGACCGTCTTGAAACCTTGAAACGCGTGGGGCTAGGATACGTGAAGCTTGGTCAACCTGCTCCAACGCTCTCAGGAGGAGAGGCTCAGCGTGTGAAACTTTCGACGGAGCTTGCAAAACGTCAGACAGGAAAGACGCTCTATCTTCTTGATGAACCAACGACAGGTCTTCACTTTGAGGATGTAAAGAAGTTGCTCCAGGTGTTGCATGAATTAGTTGATAAGGGAAACACGGTTGTAGTGATCGAACACAATCTTGATGTAATCAAAACGGCAGATTGGTTGATTGATTTGGGTCCCGAGGGAGGAGATTTAGGAGGAGAGGTTGTCATTGCAGGAACCCCTGAGGATATTGCACGCCATGGAGCGAGTTATACAGGTCAGTATTTGAAACGTGTGTTAAAAAAATAATATGACAAAATATCTTGTTCTCATGAGTCTCGTGCTTCTATTAACAGGAGCTGGATGTTCGTTAGGGGAGTATTCTCAAGGAACAAATCAAGATGCTGTGCAGAATGAAGTACGTTCGGAAAGCGAGAGTGGAGGTGAAAAAATTCCAGATCAGAAAACGGCTGAAGATCTTCCAATTGAAGGCGAACTCATCTACAAGGGGTTTGGGGAGTATTTCGAGGATCGATTTTCAGGCTATCACACAGGAATAGATTTGGAGGCTCCTGCCGATACACCTGTGTATGCCATTGTCGATGGTGAAGTGATCTACAGTGGTCGTGTTTCTGGGTATGGAGGAGTGGTTGTGGTCGCACATGAGCTGGAAGGACGTACCGTGAGTGCGATTTACGGACATCTTGATCCAGCCTCAATCCCAGCCGTTGGGGTTGTTTTGGAGAGTGGTGAGCAGATAGGGGTTTTAGGTGAAGAAGGAAGTGAAACAGATGGGGAACGAGAACATCTTCATTTTGCGATGTATGAGGGGAGTGCTGTTCGATTGAATGGATATGAAACAGATCCAGACGCGATGAATAATTGGCTAAATCCAATTGATGAACTTGGAAATAAAACATGGAGGACATCTAGAAGGGCATCAGAGTTACAGTATGGACAAGGTGAGGAGATCTTCCCATGGGAGTTCACACTCCCAGAAGGATGGGATATCGAATATATTCCCTCCATTAAGTCGCTGAATATCTACACCGTCTATGGGCCGGGGGCAGCGAGACAGCGTTCACAGGTGCTTATTCGATATTTTGATGCCAGTGAATTTCTGACGCTGTCTACCGTGAAACTTTATTCCACAGAAGAGCTCCTCGTAACTGAAGCAAGTCTGGAGGCTCGAAGATATGATATTGAAAAGAATACTGGGGTGTCAGATTTTGTGGATCAACCTCAGTGGCGAAACGAACGTCATGTTGTGATAGATTTTCGATTTGAAGAGGGATATACCCGTTATTACGTTATTGCGGTGAATCCAGAGGTTGATAGACAGGTTTATGACGCTTTGCTAGATAGTATTGAGGAGTAATAAAAAAACGGGGAAGTTCCATTCTGCCCCGTTTTAATGCTTATTTTACAATGAGTGTGCCTTCCATGCCGAATGATCGATGTGAGCCGATATCACAGTAGAATGCGTATGATCCTGCTTCTTCAGGGACGGTAAAGTAATATGTTTCACCTTCTGCAATTTCGAACTTTGCGTTCAGTTCATCGATGACAAACGTATGCGTGCCTGAGTTTTTTGTGAATGTGATGGCAACGGTATCTCCTTGAGAAACAGTGATTTCGCTTGGGGAGAAAAAGAAGTTCCCACTTTCCATATCGAGTTCCACGTCCGCTGGATCTCCAAGCATAATTTCTGTCACAACGACTCCATCTTCTGTGGTTGTTGCTGAATTCGTATCAATCTTTTGTGTGATTGTTGATCCAGAGGAGGTTGTGACACTCAAATCACTTATATCAAGTAAGCTTGGATCAGAAGTGCATCCTGCACCCGTGAGTATGAGCGCTAAAGAGAGAAAAAATAAAGACTTCATAGTGACAAAGTTAAGAACAAATCCTTCCAGAAGCCTACCTTATGATCCCTACAAAAATCAAGGTAAAACATCAACAGCTTCCAGATGCTCCAGGGGTGTATCTCTATTATGATAAAAACGGTTTCCTTTTATATGTGGGAAAGGCCACTTCTTTGACTCGCAGAGTAGGATCCTATTTTACAAAGGCGCATGACAGACGGATTGAAGAAATGGTTTCTCAAATTGCGCTCATTGACTATATCCAAACACCGACCGTGATTGAAGCTCTTGTCTTGGAAGCCAATAAGATCAAAGCGTTAAAGCCAAAGTATAATATTCTTCAGCGTGATGATAAAACATTTCTCTATCTTGTCGTAACAAATGAACCATTCCCTCGTCCGATTTTGATGCGAGGTCGTGAATTACAACAGATGGGAGTGAACCCATTTCAAGTAACGCTCACAGGCGTTGCAAAGAAAAAATTTTTGCGCGTATTTGGACCGTACACAAGCAGTCGATCTCTGAAGATCGCACTTGAACTCATTCGAAAGATTATTCCTTGGAGTGTATGTCAGCCTCCAGAAGTTACGGGGCGTACAAAGGGGTGTTTTAATTCTCAGATTGGGAAATGTCCGGGAGTCTGCTCAGGCAAAATCTCTCAAACGGAGTATAAAAAATATATTCGGCAATTCATTTACTTTTTTGAAGGAAAAAAGGGGAGACTTGAACGCTCTCTTGAAACACAGATGAAGCGTGCGTCAACAGAATTACGGTTTGAAGATGCGTCTGAGTATCAACGACGTCTGCGGGCGCTTGCACATATCCAAGATATTGCGCTTCTTTCCAGAGAAGACCACGATCTTCCATTTTCTGAAGAGATCGCAACGGGCGCCATTAATCTTGAAGGGAGAATTGAGGCGTACGACATTAGTAACATTTCTGGAACAAGTGCTGTGGGTTCGATGGTGGTGTTTGAAGATGGGTTACCAACAAAGGAAAAGTATCGAAAGTTCAAGATTAAATCTGTAGAAGGACCAAATGATGTGGCGATGATGGAAGAGGTGATACGACGTCGCCTCAAGCGTGCACAGATGTATCCTGCATCTTGGCCGTTGCCTGAGGTGATGGTGATTGATGGAGGGAAGCCACAAGTTCATCGTGTTCAAGATGTGTTGGATGAATTTAGGATGATTGTTCCCATCGTGGGGTTGGCAAAAGGGTTTGATCGCAAACAGGATCGACTTGTGCTTGATCGAAATAATGCCGAGCTTGTGCGTGCTGCAACTCGCGGAAAGGAACTGTTTCAAAAAGCTCGAGACGAAGCGCATCGTTTTGCGGTAAAATATCATCGCACGGTGAGAGCGAAGAGTCTTATTCCAAAAAAGAACTAAACTTTATATGAATGCACAACTAGAGAATCTGACAGAAATTGCTGGATGGATCGGTGTTTTACTCATTTTATTGGCGTATGGGCTGTTGAGTTTTGGATATCTTGAGCCTGTATCTATTGAATATCAGTTGCTGAACTTTTTTGGGGGTATTGGAATCATTATTGATGCGATTGCTGATAAGAACTATCAACCAGCCGTATTAAATGTGATCTGGAGCGCGATTGCATTAATCGCAATGGCACAGATATTGAGATAGGTTCGGTATCGATGAAATTAAACAAACATAAAAGACGCTATGAAGCGTCTTTTATTGTATAGAGATGAATTGTTCCTTTCGTTATATTCGGTTCCCAGCCGGGTATTTTGAAACTGTTTGAGATGATTCTTGTTCCAGGTGGCAGTTGAATCTCAAGGAGTTTTTTTATGCGATCGAGGGCATAGGGGATTTGAAAGAGGAAGACGACAGATATACCCGAGAGATCCGCATCCCACATCGATTGCTTTTTAATGTGCACACGGTCTCCAAGATTGTGTTCTGCAATATTTTTGTATGCGGTTCTTACAAGTGATGGATAGATCTCGTATCCCACACAGTGTCGCGCCCCAGCTTGTGCTGCGGCGATGACGACTCGTCCGTCACCTGAACCAAGGTCTGCGACATGGTCCCTATCAGTGATTTCAGCGAGTTGAATCATTATCTGAACCTCCTCTAAACTTGAGGGGACATAAGGTCCTCCACCGGCAAGAATCGGAAAAAGAAGATGGATGAGAAGGGTCAAGGAGGCAATCGAGGCGATAATAGAAAATGTGAGCAAAAGAATGAGTATAAAAAAGGAAGTATTCATAGTAAATAAATTGTATCCCATTTTTTAACTCAAAAATGGAGATTGGGTTTGGGTGGGTGTGGGTAAGTTTGGTTGACCAGTGGTAATTGGTGGAATAGAATGGTTGCAGGTGGAGAAAAGTGGGGATTGCTGAGAAATGATTTTCAGCGGTGCTCACTTTTATTTAATTCCCACTTGAGATACGGCCCATTATGTTTATAGGCGAGTATAAACATGCGATTGATGACAAAGGACGTCTTGCGATTCCCTCAAAGTTTCGCAAAAGTCTTGTAAAGGGTGCCGTTGTCACACGAGGATTAGATTCATCTCTATTCCTGTTCCCCAAGGAGGAGTGGGGTAAGCTTGCGCAAAAGCTTGCGAGTTTGCCCCTGGGGCAATCTAATTCACGCGCCTTCGCCCGACTCATGCTTGCGGGTGCAATGGACGTGGAGTTAGACAAACAGGGAAGAGTTGTCCTCCCAGAGTATCTGCGTCAGTACGCAGGGTTGAAGAAAATGTCTGTGATCGCTGGTCTGTATGATCGGCTCGAGATTTGGGATGAAGAGAAATGGGAGTCATATAAGAAAAAGGTCGAAAGCGATGCAGATGCGGTCGCGGAAAAGTTAGGAGAACTCGGAATCTAATTCATTGGATGTCGAAGTTTGAAGTTCCATGTGGGGTTTAATTGAACCTTTTTCCCTGAATGGAACCTCAATCTTCGGCAACTAATAAGAAGGAGGCCATATTTATGGAACACAAACCTGTCCTTCTTACTGAGGTAAGCAACTATCTCAAACCGGAGCCGAGTCATCTATTGATAGACGGCA
Organism: Candidatus Uhrbacteria bacterium; assembly: GCA_013204385.1. Classification (GTDB taxonomy): domain Bacteria; phylum Patescibacteriota; class Patescibacteriia; order UBA9934; family GWF2-40-263; genus UBA12478. The sequence continues at coordinate 18,231 of JABMNY010000043.1, read as the reverse complement.
CTGTGGGGCTGGGAGGGCATGCGACGACCCTATTGTCACATGTCCTTCCTGGCGGCCGTCTCCTAGGCATCGATCGTGATGCAGCCAATCTTGAACGTGCGCGCGAACGCCTTTCTGGATTCGGTGATGCTGTGACGCTCGTATGCGACAGCTACGCCAACATGGATAAACACGCTGAAACGTACGGTTTTACGCAAGTCAATGGAATACTTTTAGATCTTGGATTTTCCTCAGTTCATGTGGATGATCCGGAACGTGGGTTCTCCTTTCGGTCCGATGGACCGCTCGACATGCGCTATGACCGCACTCAAACGCTCACCGCAGAGGTGATTGTGAATGAGTGGTCAGTAGACGAATTAGCGCGCATTTTTAGACTGTATGGTGAAGAAAAGGACGCACGTCCAATCGCTCAGTTAATCGTGACATCTCGAGCTGAAACTCCAATTGTTCGTACAGGGGAACTTGCTAATTTGATTGCTGGACTTAAGCATCAACATGGCAAGACGCATCCCGCAACACAAGTGTTTCAAGCCTTGAGAATCGCTGTGAACGATGAATTTGGCGAATTAGAGCGTGCACTCCCAATTTGTGTGAACTTACTGACTCCCGGTGGTCGATTGGCCATTTTGAGCTTCCACTCCCTTGAGGACCGAATTATCAAACAATTTTTCAAAGGGACCCCGGCCCTCAAGGTAGTCACGAAGCGTCCTGTTGTTGCCTCACGTGAAGAGCAGTTAGAGAACCCTCGTTCTCGAAGTGCAAAATTGCGTGTGGCAGAACGTCTTAATTAAGGAGGATCTCACTGAGATCGTTATAGACACCCCACTGTCTATCTATGTCCACAGTTGCAATACAATCCGCTGCGTTTTCGCCCGTTCATGTTTCAAATCGTATTTCGATTCGAACGTGGGTGCGTGATCATGTGGTTGCTCTCAATATCATTTCTTTGGCTATTCTTGGACTCCTAGTGGTGTCTTATATCGTTCAAGTGAACGCAACAATCTCCAAGGGATATGAGATTCGAGATCTTGAAACACAGGTTCACGAACTTTCGCTCTTGAATCAGAATTTAGAACTTGAAACACGAAAGGCACAGTCTCTCAACGATGTTGCAGAGTCTGTACAAATGCTTGGGTTCATCAAAGCAGAAATGCCAAATTACATCGACGGCACAAAACCAACATTTGCGATGGCTCAGTAGCGTAAAAACCATCAAAGCTCAGTTCTGAAAAAATAGCCGATTAAGGCTATTTTTTGTATCTATCTATCATAAACCATTGACAATGTGGTGTTTTTGTGGTAGATTAACTTGTCATCATGACAGCAAGTTGCGATTTTCCTGCACTTGTTATTGTATGGAGTCCCAAATGCGTTTGTCTTATATACTTCTCTCTTTGTTGACCGTTGGCTGTCAACCCATGGAGGTTGAGTCTGTTGATGCTGGCAACAGCAACAACAGCAACGACCCCACCAACTACACTGGACCGCGGGCCGCCTGGGTCGAGATCCAGACCGGGTATTGCAGTTTCCAGACTTCCGATGATGGGGGGGCAAGCTGGAGTGCTTCGTACTACGAAGACGTCTCTGACCCCAGCCGAGCGGTCAAACTCTACGGTGGGGCGGACGAATTGATTGAAGTTTACTGTGATGCTTCAGTCACACCTCGCTACGGTTTGCCTGCTGTCGCGATTGATCCGCAGGCCGCGCCAGTTGTCTACTGCAACCCATGGGGTGATAGCAACAAGATTGGTGGAGAGGCAGATGATTGTTTCGAGGATCTCTGGGTCTACATCTACAGCTCGCGCGACGAGTACCCCAACCCGAGCTCCCTCGGTCCCTACAACCTCAACTAGCCCGCGCTGACCCCGCCTACGGCAAGATTCACCTCACTGGTGGCTTGCTGTCGGTGGGGTGTTTCTTTTACCTTATTTTTTCTCCAACGTGATATACTACTTCTATATCTAGGAGGATATGCTCAGTAAAACTACTTCGACAATCTTTTTGTCATGAACAAGAAAAGATTTTATCCTCTCAGTAGTCTATAGAATTTTTCAGCCTCCATTGGGTGTACTTAAGTGAACCCAATTCGAAGTTGTTTTACTGAGTATGATTCAAACTGCGATTTTTGATCAAGAAACCGTCTTGGCGGCGGTGAATAATGTAAATTGGCTTCAGCCATCATGGGATTTGTTTATCATCCTGTTCTTTGTTGTTGCATCGCTCATTTATGGAATTTCTTTAGGGAGAGATCGGATCATTGTGATTCTTGTGTCTATTTACATGGCCCTTGCGATTGTGAATCAGATGCCGTTCTTAACAGAGTTCAAAGCAGGGATTTCAGTGAATGACACCTTCGCTCTACGTATCTCGTTTTTCTTAGGGGTGTTTATTCTGCTTTTTTTCTTTCTTTCCCACTCTGCTCTTATTAATGCATTTAGTCATAATGGCTCAAAACAAGGAAAGTTTTGGCAGGTGATGATCTATTCATTTTTGCACGTTGGTTTGTTAATAAGCGTAACACTCTCATTCTTTCCGGCGGATTTAGCGAGTGTGCTTTCACCTATCACACAGGCCATTTTTATGGGGGATATTGCAAAAGCTGCATGGGTGACACTGCCAGTTCTCGCGATGGCGGTATTTGGCGCAGGCGACAAAGACGACTGAGTCCTCTGCAAAAGCGCGTCTTTTCGTTACGTTTCATAGATGGATGGGTATGAGAGATAGAGCATAATAGCTGGCGCATGGATAAACACGCGTTTGAACAATTTTATAAGGTAAATATAGATCGTATCTACAGATACGTCTTTTTTCGTGTTGGGCGAAATGAAACGGTCACAGAGGATTTGGTTTCAGAGATTTTTATGAAGGCTCTGAAACACTTTCATAAATACGATCCAACCATTTCACAATCGGCTTGGATTTATAGAATCGCTCATAATCATCTTGCCAATTATTTCCGTGACCAAAAACAGAATGTCGATCTTGAAGATGTCGCTTTTTCTCTTGTGGGAGATGATGGAAGAAAGGTGTTTGAGCGCCATGAAGAAGATATGAAACTGTATGCAGCGCTAGAGACGCTTCCCAAAAATGAACGACGTCTCGTAACCATGAAGTACCTCGAGGGGTACTCGTATAAAGAAATGGCGCACATTCTTGAAAAGACGACGGATGCATTAAAAGTCGCCACCCATCGTGCCATGAAAAAACTCAAATTATGTTTTTCCTCAAACGACAATTAAATAAAGCAAAACGTAGGATTACTCCATCTACGGTTTTTCGGACTCGGTTACTGTCAGAGCTGTCCGTTGCGTATGACCAAACGTATGGGTGTCCAAGACCTAAGTCTCTTACATATCGATTTGCGATGGTGGGATTAGCCTCGTTCGTGTTGATTTTTACCATGGGGACAGGTGTGTATGCCTATGAGAGTCCAGAGGTGACGAATGGTCATCCGTTGTATTTTGTGAAGAATGGAATGGAAACACTGCAACAAGGTTTTCATCGATCACCAGAGTCACGGGCAGAATTTCATGCCAACATGATGAGACGTCGATTACAAGAAGGAGAACACTTCCTTCCAAACCACCCTAATAGCGTACCTTTCTCACTGGATGCAGCCGCAGACCAATTTGAGCATACGATACAAGCATTGGAAGACGGAGTGATTGACCAAGAGGCGCGAGAAGGGGTCATTGAATCTCTTTCTATGCAACGCGCACGTTACCTTGAACTCTCTTCTCGTGTATTAGATTCAGAGGAGGAGAGTGGAGAGCTTGAGCCACTTCGAAAGCGCATCGAAGGTCATCAGCTTTCCGAAGAAGAATTCACGCGTCTATTTGAAAAAAGTCGTCGCGCGAACGACTCGCTCAATGGACAATAAAATACATCGAGTATGTCAAATATCTTAAAAACGTTTCGGATGCCTATAGCACTCTTTGCGCTTGCGTCCATGGTGCTTGTTCCTTCGGCTTCGGCATTTGCTCATGAGAATGAAGTACTTCATTCAACCGATCGACCTCCAGCAATCGCATTTGAGATCGTCTCTATTTTAGATAATGGAGATGGGACGGGAACGATCGGAGGAACGATTGAGCGAGTTTCTAAAGTACGAACCGAAAATACGGGAGTAACAGAGGGAGCTTCAATTCAGATTCAATATTCTACTGACACAAAATTTGTGGAAGAGAGCGAAGAAGTCACAATTGATTCTTTCGAAGTAGGTGAAATTGCATTTGCTGTTGGAAAAATCGATTTTGATGCGATGACACTCGAAGCAAGAGTGATCATAGATCATTCAATGCATAAGCCATTTTTCCATCTAGGAGAGGTAGTAAAAATTGATGCCGATGCGAACACTATTCTCGTGAAGTCTCTTCGTCCTCTTGAGGAAGGAGAAGACGTGCAATACATTCTTGTTTCTTATGATGAAGAAACAATCATTAATGAGGATGGAGTAGAGACGGATGAATCAGTAATTTCTGTTGGTGACAAAATTCATACAAAAGGAGAAGTCAATCTAGACTCAGAAGACTATTTTGCGGAAATTGATGCGGATCATGTAATCCTTTGGGATGAACTTGAGCCACGCATGCCTAAAATGCTCAAACACGGAAGTAGAACTTCACACCAATCATAGAATGTATTCGATCCTGAAAAACCAGCCGTTTATGGCTGGTTTTTGTGTGCTTTTGAATTTCCAAATTTTTTCAGTGCAGACATGAGTAGGTCGTCCTGTTCTTTGGCGGCGAGTATACGTAGTCGTGGTCCTAGAGGTTTTGAGACGATCGTGTCAGCGGAGCTAAGGAGGGTTGTGTATTCAGAACGAATCTGATCCTTTAACTCTTGTATTCCTGGTCGCTGATCAGAAAGATCAATTATATTCTCGACAAGAAGCAGGAAGCGGTAGACATAGTAATTCCGCTTTGCTTGAGCCTCTGGGGCAGATCTACCAGAATATTTTTCGAGCATACTTTTGTAGAAGACGCTAACCGCTTTCCAAGATTCTCGATCAACTTTTTCAACTGCGGATCCAAGCGTAAAGATAAAACCTTCCATTCTTTGAAATGTATAATCGGATTGTCTTTGGGGATTTGATTTGTGAGACTCTTCTGTCGCTGTCCATGTTGGATCAATAATGGATACATGAACCTCTCCTTGTTGTGGGGTCAAAAGAAAGATGTTCCAGGCATGTGTTGTCTCTGGTTGCGCAACCTTCTCCACTTCCATTGGGAGATGTTCTGTTCCAACAACAACAAGGCATACCATCTGCTCAATCTGACTTCCTTGTTCTTGGGCAGTTTTGAGCGCTTCAAAGACGCCGTACTCTGCCGCAGCATAATTTCGGCAGACACCGTTTCCTTCCCAGTCCTCACTGGTACCCATATGTACTCTGCCTTCCGTCAGAATTTCTAAGATAGACATGTTGTCTTCTCGGGTGGGTGGTTTTTGTGATTCTCCTGATTCTAAGGAGGCGCGATCGTATTTCATCAAACCAGTTACAAGTTTTGTGGATAATTTGATTATTTGTGAGGGTGAGAGTTGATGAATATCAACAATCGAAAGAGATTCGAGAAGTGAGCTCCCTTCATGTTCAAGATAGTCACTGAGAAAACGAAATAGATTGGCTTTCCATTCAGGAGTTGTGACAGTCTCTTTGAGAGAATAAAAATTTTTCATTGCCGACTCTCGCTCGCGAATAATTTCTTGGAATACTATAGGAAAATCTGATGGTTCCCATGCAGATTCCACGGGATCCATTGATTCATTGTGATAAAAACTCATCTCTTGTCCGTTCGAGAGAAGAATGGTTCGTATAGAGAGAATATCTTGATCTTCTTTCAGTTCCCTGTGAGATCTTCGTTCTTGAGTAGGAGATTCTCCTCTTCTTTTCAACATAATTTTTTTGATAAAGCTGTAAAGAATTTTACCATTATTATGCTATACTCGTCTTAATATGATTCGACTCTATAATACGCTTACACGTCAAAAGGAGGACTTTAGCCCTATTTATGAAGGAAAGGTTGGGATGTATAGTTGCGGTCCGACGGTTTATTGGTTTGCCCATATAGGCAATATGCGTAGTTTTTTGTTTGCGGATGTCTTGCGTAGAACATTAGAATTAAACGGATATGAGGTTAAACAAGTGATGAATATTACGGATGTGGGACATCTCACGGGAGACACAGACGATGGAGAAGATAAAATGATTGTCGCGATGAAGCGAGAGGGGAAGACTTCGTATGAGATTGCGGAGTTTTATACACGCGCGTTCATGAAAGATCTCATGGCGCTGAATATCAAATCAGCAAATCTTTATCCAAAGGCTACGGATCATATTGCAGAACAAATCGAAATGATTCAATCAATTGAGAAAAATGGTTTTGCCTATAAAACAACTGACGGAGTCTATTTTGACACATCGAAACTTGCTGATTATGGAAGGTTGTCTGGGCAAAAGTTAGAGGACAAGAAATCAGGTGCGCGTGTGGAGATAGGGGAAAAGCAAGCCGCCACAGATTTTGCGCTCTGGAAGTTTTCTGGGAGCGAGAATGATCGTGACATGGAATGGGAGTCACCGTGGGGGACAGGGTTTCCTGGGTGGCATATTGAGTGTTCTGCAATGAGCATGAAGTATCTTGAAGTTCCCTTTGATATCCATACAGGTGGAGTGGATCATATTGCGGTGCATCATGAAAATGAAATTGCGCAGACCATGGGGGCGGAAGGGGTTTTGGAAGCAAATACCTGGATGCACAATGAGTTTTTAACGATCGATCATGGAAAGATGAGTAAGTCACTTGGAAATCTCTTTACGGTCGATCAACTTGAGGAAAAAGGTTTTGATCCGCTTGCGTTCCGCTATTTTGTTTTAGGAGGTCATTATCGATCAAAACTTAATTTTACGTTTGAAGCACTAGAATCCGCACAGAATGCTCTTCATAAGCTTCAAGAAATTATTCGAGAGTGGGATGCTCCAGAAGGGCAATGTGCTGAATTAGAAGATGCATTTCTCGAAGCCTTAAATGATGATTTGAATACCTCGCAAGCACTTGCTGTTGTATGGAAATTAGTTGACGCAGATATTGAGACATCTGCAAAATCAAGAACGCTTTTGTGGATGGATCGAGTTTTGGGACTCAGGCTTGATACATTTTTAGGGAAGCCTCTCCTTATTCCTTCAAATGTTCAGCTGTTAGTGAATGAACGCGAACAAGCAAGAATCGATAAGAATTGGGACCGATCTGATGTTCTAAGAGTACAGATTCAAGAACAGGGGTTCCAGGTGGAAGATACGGAAGATGGACCTGTTATTAAACTGTTGTAGTGGAGTTAGGATGGAGCGCACTTTTTCTTCTTTATGGTAGAATGAAGTGGCTATGGTAAAAGATATTCGTCCAATTGATCTGGAATCTTCTGGGAAGCAGGAGTCTGTTATTTTGAATGCAGAGTCAAAAGAGATTCCTTTAAATTCAGAACCAACTCCAGAGACATCTGTTTCTCCCGAAGTATCTGTAGAACAATCAGGTTCAGAGACGAGTGAACAATCTGACTCGGAGCCATCAGGGGTGGGTGAAGTTCCTTCGGATGCGTTATTAACAGCCACGTCAATACCGGTTGCTGTTCAGAAAAAGGAAACAGACCGATTAGAGGAAGAGATTGAGGACATTCTTGAAGAGGACCTGAAAGAACTGTATGTTGCAATGCCTGCGGATAAACAGGCGGAGTTTCGTGAAAAAGGAGAAGAGACTCGTTCTCGGATCCGAGTCCTTGTTGGATCTGCAAAAGTGAACGCAAAGAAAATTTTTGGACTCATTCGATCTTGGTTGCAAATCGTCCCAGGAGTGAATAAATTTTTTCTCGAGCAAGAAGCAAAGATAAAAACAGACAAAATTCTGTTTGTCACAGAAGAAGAAAAACGAAAACAAAACGAAAACGTGTGATGTATCTCTTTCAATTTGGACTTCAAGTAGACCCACAGCCCGTACAAGCGACGGTACAGGGAGATCTTTTTTTTGCAACAATCGCGTTATGGGGACTTGCCCTGTTAGGGGTTGTTTTCGCGATTCTCTATACGATTAGATTTTTCTTGCGTCGTATCTCGCTTGCCAAACAAGCAACATTTCGGCGCGTCACGTTTTTGGTAACGCTTCCAAAGTTTCGTCATGAATCTGATAGTGAACGAGGACCGTCAAAAGACCAGGTGCAAGAAGGAATTTCTGCGGCTGAGTCTTTTTTTTCATCAGTTGGAGGATTGGTTGCAGAACGTGGGTTCATGGCATGGATGCATGGCCGTCGCGATGAGTTTTCGTTCGAGATTGTGTTGGAGAAAAAGCTGATCAAGTTTATTGTCACGGCTCCATTTGAATTGCGAGATTTTATTGAACAACAGTTGTCAGCTGCCTATCCAGATGCGTATACCGAGGAAGTCGAAGATTACAATATCTTCAAGGCAAATAGTGTCATTTTGGGGGCTCATTTGGTATACCGAAGGGAAAATGCATTTCCGATTAAAACCTACACAGAACTTGATAAAGATCCGCTGAATGCAATCACAAACGTTCTTTCAAAAATCCCTGAGGGAGATGGGGCCGCATTTCAATTTCTTGTGCGTTCGTCTCATGCAAAATGGCGCAAAAAAGGCATCAAGATTGCCTCGCACATGCAACAGGGAATGAAACTTGAAGAGGCCATGAAGGGAAAGAAAAAGGGGAAATCAAATTGGTCAGAGCTTTTGGGGTTCGGTGCGACTCAAAAATCAGAACCTGAAAAGGAGTATCGTCTTTCTCCGCTAGAAGATCAGATTGTGAAAGGCCTCCAGACAAAAGCAAGTAAGGCAGGAATGGATGTGTGTATTCGCTTAATTGCTTGTTCTGAATCTTCGACAAATGCCCAGACACTTCTGCAAAACATGTTAAATGCATTTGCTCAGTACAACATTTATGAATACGGGAATTCGTTTGTCAAAGTAGTGCCACGAAATAAAAAGAAGATCATTCGAAATTTTATTTACCGTGGGTTTCATGAACAAAATACAATAACCATGAACGCCGAGGAAATGGCGAGTCTTTGGCATTTACCTCTGCCGTGGACAGAGACCCCAAATATTTTATGGCTTGGAGCTCGCAAAGGTCCAGCGCCATCTGGAGTTCCTGGTCCTGAAGAAGGGGATATTGAACTTGGATACAACACCTTTCGAGGGGTAAAGACGCCTGTTTGGATGAAGAGTGCTGACCGAACACGTCACATGTATTTGATTGGAAAATCTGGTTCTGGTAAATCTCAGACAATGGCCAGATATATTATTGAAGATATAAAAGCAGGTCATGGAGTTGCGGTGGTAGAGCCGCACGGAGATCTGGTGGAGCAAGTGCTCGGAAACATTCCAAAAAATCGTATTGATGATGTGATTGTGTTTAATCCATCAGATCTTGAACGACCAATGGGTCTGAACATGCTTGAGGCTCCGAATGAGGGCATGAAGGACTTTGCGGTGCAGGAAATGATTGGAATTTTCTACAAATTGTTTCCACCAGAAATGATTGGACCAATGTTTGAACATCAAATGCGAAACTTTATGCTGACACTCATGTCAGACTCAGAAAACCCTGGAACCATTGCGGAGATTCCTCGTATGGTGACGGATCAGAAATTCCAAAACATGTGGCGTGCCAAACTCAAAGATCCAGTCGTTCGGAGTTTTTGGGAGGATGAAATCGATAACACGAGTGATTACCATAAGTCTGAAATGATGGGGTACTTGGTGTCAAAAGTAGGTCGATTCGTGGAGAATGAAATGATGCGCAATATCATCGGTCAGAGTAGATCGAGCTTCAATTTCCGAGAAATAATGGACAACAAGAAGATTCTTCTGGTGAACCTTTCAAAAGGAAAAACAGGAGATGTGAACGCAGAACTTCTTGGACTCGTTATTGTGTCAAAGCTACAGATGGCTGCACTTACACGTGCGGACATTCCAGAGGATCAGCGACATGACTTTTATTTGTACATCGATGAGTTTCAAAACTTTATTACTGATTCCATTGCGACTATTTTGTCTGAGGCGCGTAAATATCGATTGAACTTGATTATTGCTCACCAATACGTTGGGCAGTTAGTGAAAAATGGAGATACAAAAATTAAAGAGGCTGTGTTTGGAAACGTGGGGACGATGTTTGTGGCTCGAATTGGACCAGAAGACTCAGAAATATTTCAAAAGATTTTTGCTCCAGAATTCACTCCATACGATTTGATCAATTCAGATAAGTACACCTGGTACGTAAAAATGGTAGCGGACAACTCACAGCTCAAACCATTCACTATGAATATCAATGTGATTGGAAATGGGGATCGAGAACTTGCGAATGCGATTAAGGAGTTATCCCGCCTTAAATATGGTCGTGATCGTTCTATTGTTGAAGCAGATATTGCAGAGCGGACAACCGTCTCAAAAACAGCGGGTGCAGTTCCTGCACTCCCAGAAGCAAGTGAATTTTAAGTAGATTGATATGGAAGAAGACACATTCGATTTTGAAGCAGAGCCAGATGTTGAGACACATGCGCATGTTCGCGAACAGGGCGATGCGCGTAATCGTCTGGCACTACAGATGCTCAAACAAACGCGGGATAGTTTGACGCATGTTATTCAACTTCTCGAGGAAGGGGATACAGCGAAGGCAACGCGTAATCTTGTCGATTTTGTGATGCAAAAAAAGACGGCAGAAGCTGATTTGGAGGCTCGGAGCGGAGCGAGAATGGTTGAAGGGGTATTTGATGGTCAGGGAATGGTTGGCGCAGATGGGGTTCGGTATGCGATCCCTCAGAATTATGCTTCCAAATCGAAATTGGTCGAAGGGGACATGATGAAACTGATCATCAAGCCAGATGGAGGGTATTTATTTAAGCAAATTGGGCCTGTTGATCGATGTCGTCTCACAGGACGATTGTCAATCGATTCATCCACACAAGAGCCTGTTGTTGTCTGTGGTGAGGACGTGTATAAAGTACTTTCAGCAAGCGTTTCCTATTTTAAAGGGATTGCCGGAGATGAGGTTTCTATTTTGACTCCATCTGGAGGGGATTCTGTCTGGGCAGCTATTGAACATTTGAATACTTAGACTATGGCACAGGCGATTTATCGCGTTTATCGACCATCTACATTTAAGGAGGTGAGCGGGCAGGAACATGTGGTTCGCACACTGCAGAACCAATTCGCTTCTGGATCTCTTGCCCATGCTTATTTGTTTACAGGTCCACGAGGAGTTGGAAAGACAACGACCGCTCGGCTGATTGCCAAGTTGGCGAATTGTGAATCTGTAAAAGAAAATGAGCCGTGTAATGCATGTTCAGCGTGTGTGAGCATCGCGTCTGGTCAGGCGCTTGATGTGTATGAAATCGATGCGGCTTCTCATACGGGAGTGGAGAATGTGCGCGAGACCGTTATTGATTCTGTTCGGTTTGCTCCAAATATTTTGAAAAAAAAGGTGTACATCATTGATGAGGTACACATGCTTTCAACATCTGCGTTTAATGCTCTTTTAAAGACGTTAGAAGAGCCACCTGATCATGCCATGTTCGTTTTGGCAACAACGGAAATCCATAAGGTTCCTGAAACGATTATTAGTCGTTGTCAACGATTCGATTTCAAACGGATTGCCACGAGTGAGCTTGTTGCTCGCATGCAGGGAATTGTAGAGGCAGAAGGGGTGAAGGTTGATGTTGATGTCCTACAAGAAATTGCACGACATAGTGGAGGATGTGCGCGTGACGCAGAGAGTCTTCTTGGACAGGTTCTGGCTCTTGGGGAAAAAGAAATTACACTGGAACAGGCTAGTCTTGTTTTACCAATCACCCAAACGCTTCTCATAGAAACATTTTCAAAAACATTACATGCACATCAGGCGGGTGAGGCGATTACGCAACTCAATACCTATCTTGAACAAGGGGTTGACCTCCGACACTTTGTTTCAGATGTGATTTCCTGGTTACGAGATCGGCTTCTCATGGCTGTATCGGGTAAAGACGAAGGGTTTTCTATTTCATTCTTGCAGCAGGCTATAGAGGAGCTCCTACAAGCAGATAGAGCAATTCGGGGGGAGAATATCCCTCAACTTCCTGTGGAACTAGTAATCGTAAAGATTTGTGGAGTTCAGGATAAGTCAAAAATACATCCTTCTGAGGATTTTCCGGCGAAACCGGACCAGGCTCCTCCTGGTAAGAAGCAGGGGGTTGTTTCAAGTCGTGTCGAAGAGAAAATTCCTGATCCTGTTCCTTTTGTGCCCGATGCTAATATTTCTGAATTAGTTGGAACGATCGAAATTCCAGAAAATATTACAGAAGTTGAAAAAGTGTTTGATACTGTTCCAGTGATCGGACTTGAGGAAGTCATGGCTAAGTGGCCCCAAGTGTATGAACAGATTAAGACATGTAATGCCTCGCTCCCAATGATGATGCGATCCTGTGAGGTGAATAGCGTAGAAGGGGAATATGTGGAGCTTGGGTTTGAATATGATATCTATGTTCAAACAGTCAATCAGGAAAAAAACAGTCGATTGATCGAAGGGATATTTGAACAAGTGCTGGGAAAACGTTTACGTGTGAGAGCCGTTCAAACAAAAAAACCAGAACAGGATGAGGCTGTGCAAGGTCTTATTCAGGAGTTTGGGGGGAGTTTGGTGTAAAAGGTGAGACATTTGCTCTTCTCTCTGAGCAAAAATAAAACCCTTGATGTCGTATCAAGGGGTCAAGTAGGCCGTTGGTCTACTTTTTGGTTTAGTTCTCTTCTTAGGATCGTGGGATACTGACGCGGGGTTGGGTCTTTCACCTGTCTGTGATGAGGAGTTCGGAGAAGGCGTTCATGACATTAGCTCTCTAATAGCGTTCAGGTTCACCTATTTTTCGTTGTGTGTCAGAGAGTGTCCGCAGGCACAGAGACTACAGAACATGAGTGCCATCAGACTCATGCCAAGCAATGGACCTCCGATGTTCATGGTCAGTGACCCGATCAGGGCAACACCGCACAGAATAGATCCTGCGTAAGCGCAATGGGCGCGATTCAACCATGAGAGTGAGTGCCATTGAGAGATAATGAGGTCAATCATCTTCACCTTCTTTTTGCTCTCAGGTCAGATCTATACGAGGATACTTACTACTTGTGGTGGAACAACGTATTCTCGCGGAGTATTCGTCACCAGTACCGTGTGAAAATTATCGGCTCCGCACACGTTTCCTCCTAGCTTTTGCCGGTGAGTTGAATAGCAGACATACTGAGACCTAGACCAATCAGACTGGCTATTGCAAAAAAGATCCAGTGCATAGCACGCTCCCCAAGGGTTTGTCATCATCTCACGCAAGTCAGGTTTGAATCCGGATTCTGTCTCGTTGTGGGTTACTACTCTTTGAGCGCTCGACCTCAGCTCCTCTTCTCTGAAGATCAACAGCGATTGCGATCTGGACTTGAGTGACGCGTGCGCGAATTTCAGGAGTGCTGCCTGCGTAGATGATATGAACCATCAATGTCCAATCCCTCTGACCAACAGGCAGGATATCCGACTCGATAGTCGCTTGATCAACCAAGTCCCTATAGCCCTTCATCAAACGATCGAGACACTCTGATTCCATGGGGTCAAAAATTACTCCCCATGGGTGCATGGGCATCCTATTTTTGACAGGGTTAAGGTTCGTGATCAGAAGTACTTTTGCTTGTTGTGAAGTGCTCAAACATCCTTCCTTTAGGGAAAAAGAAAATCCCTTGTTCAAACCATCTGAATGATCAGATGGGAACAAGGGATGTCCTTATTTCTCCTGGATTGAAGGCTCAGGAAGTGGCCAATCTTGAAAAGAATAGAGAGTAAACTACCAATTAAGTGTATAATTGTCAAGAAATAATAATTGAAGAAAAGAAAAAACTGATGCGGTAACATCAGTTTTTTCTTGGTTCCCGGACAGGGATTCGAACCCCGATTAACTGGACCAGAACCAGTCGTCCTGCCGTTAGACGATCCGGGAGCGGAATGAGCGTAAAAGCCAAACGGAACGTTTGGCACGCTTACGCTGGGGCTATTTTAAACTGAGTTTACTCATTTAAAAAAGGCGCAGTGGAAGCGTGCAACCCGATAGGGTTGGTTTTTACCGAGTGAGCGAGCCGGACACGAAGTATTCGGGAATGAGCGAGCGTAGTTAAAAAAGTAAACTTTACGCTTAGCTGTGATTTTTTTGAAGTGAATGGTCAAAACTTTTCCCTTTTTGCGACAAAATATTAGCATGCGTTATGAATGTCGTCAATCATCCTCTTTTGATGGTTTTAAAGCTTTATGAACGACCTACATCCAGATGATCCATCGCATATCCAAAGTCACCGTTTACCTTTTTACCTGGGTTGAAGATGTTTTGAGGGTCGAAGATGTTTTTGACTTGAGCAAAGAGGGTGGTCATTTCTTTGCCATACATCTGTTCAAGAAATGGTGTACGGATGAGACCGTCATTGTGTTCACCGGTGATTGATCCGTGATAGCGCAAAACGAGATCATATACTTTTTGTGAAAGTTCTTCGATGATCTGACGTGTTTCAGGTTTTTTTGTGTCCATTAATGGGATGATGTGAAAGTTCGCGTCGCCTACATGCCCTGCAACGGTGAGGACGAGTTTGTAAGGATTCAGAATCTCGTACAACTCTGGGAGAAAATCTGATAGTTGATTTGGATGCACAACAAAGTCATCAATAAACGGCGCAGTGCGAAGCTCTTTGATGTGTTTGCGTAAAAGGGAAAAACTTTCTCGACGGATCGTCCAATATTTTTGTCCTTCTGCTTCTGAATGTGTTGTGCGACATTTGATTCCCATCTTTGCAACATCTTTTCGTGCGGATTCTGCCATTTTTTGTGCTTCTTCCTCTGAATCTGCTGTGAATTCTGCGATGAGTACAAGCTTAGGAAGTCCGCCTGTGAGAGCCATCCAGGCTTCTGGAAGAAACTGAAAGGCAAGTTTAAGAATGTTCCCCTTCATTTTTTTAATGAGATCAGGAAGAACCTTCATTGCGACAGCAAGGGTGTGGTCATCGTAGGATTCGAAACTTTCCGGTTTGTGTTTCAAAATCATCCCTGCGACTTCTGCGACCCGTTTCATGTCAGGGAGCAAAACGACAAGCATGCGTGCGTGAGGTTTCGGGTGGATGAGTGAGAATTCAATTTGCGTAATCATTCCAAGCGTTCCCTGAGATCCTACGATCAGTTGCGCAAGATCAAATGATCGATCTGTTGGATCATAGACATTCCAAAGTCCATATCCCGCAGAGTTTTTGGTCACATCAGGCTTCACATATTGAATCAATGAGAGATTTTTCTGGATCAGTGTGTCTATGTCTCGATAGATTTTTCCCTCGAGCGTGTGAAGTTCCTTCTTTTGAGCCAGTTCGGTTCTTGAGAGTTTTTCCATGGTGCAGATACTCCCATCTGAAAGAACAATTCGAAGCGCGTTCACGTATCGCTCAGTTTTTCCATACGCGAGCGTTTTCTCACCTCCAGAATTGTTTGCCACCATCCCACCGACTGTACAAAGTTCACGACTGGCGGGGTAACTTGGGACAATCAGGTTATGCTCAAGGGTTTTCTTCTCAAAATCACGATAAAATACACCAGGTTCGGTGATTGCTGATTTGGTTTCAGGATTGACTGACAGAATCTTTGTGAAGTGTTTTGTCATGTTCATGACAATAGATTCTGTAAGCGGACCTCCGCTCATATCTGTTCCCGCAGCACGAGCAGTGAGCGATAGAGTTGGTTGGGAAGATTTCTTTTCTGAGATGACTTTGATGATCTGACTAATCTCTTCAGATTTAGGAGAGACAATGGCTTCCGGTTCAACATGAAACAAACTTGCATCGCGACTTGCAAGATTAAGATCTTTCGAGTCGATAGAGGTTTCGATCCCGAGTGTTGTTATTTGAGTGAGCGCATCATTTTTCATGCATAAAGTTTATCATGATATTGATGCTCTGTGAGGGGGCATTGGCTCATGCTAGAATGCGGTTCTATGGAATCTTGGTTTTTATACGCGCTTGCGTCGGCGGTTTTTGCGGGATTGTACTCGTTTACGACGCGTGTCTCGGCACATTATCAGCATCATTCAGCTTTGGTATATGTGTACAGCTCGCTCAGTGCGGCGATTCTCTCTGGTGTGTATGCGATGAGTGTTCAACCAGATACCTCTCGAATTGTGTTGATCGTGTTTATTGCGTGTATTGATGCATTGGCCTATTTGGTTGTGAGTATGACACGGGTGGATGCATTAAAAGTGATTGATTCAGCAATCTTTTTCCCAATCTATAAAGTAGCCGCGTCGATTCTTACAATTCCGGTCGGGATTTTATTTTTCTCAGATGTCTTAACTGGAACGCAGGTGATTGGAATTTTTATTGGACTTCTTGCTCCAGTTTTTTTGATTAATAATGGAGAAAGACTTCGTCAGAAGAATTTGTCCAAAGGGTTGTTGCTCACAGGAGTAAGTGTTCTTGCAGCACTTCTTGCAACAGTGATGTCGAAGATGATTACTGTTCTTCATCTTGATGTAAGTTTGTACACGTTTTTTGCGTTTGCAATTGGAACTCCGTTTGCGTATTTGTTTTACAAAAGAACGAATGGTCAAGCACATCGAAAACGACACGTTGAATGGTTGGGGTTACTTGGAGGAATTTTTATGTTCGGAAATTTGTTCTTCTATGTTCATGCGCTCTCTGGAAATCTCTCGATGGTTTTCTTGATCAATTCTTTCTCAACCGTGATTGTTGTTTTTCTCTCTGTTTTGATATTTCGAGAACATATGGATAAAAAGAAAGTTGGTGCACTCGTGGCGACAATTATCTCATTAATTCTTCTCAAATAATCTATGATCGATCACATGACAATGAGTGTTTCAAATCTTGTGCAGTCAAAGGCTTTTTATGATCAAGCGCTTGCGCCACTTGGCATGCACTGTCTTTATGAAGGGGAGGGATATGTGGGATATGGAGTTACTCGTCCTGAATTTTGGATTGCTCAAGAAGAACATGTGTCAAAAGTGCATGTTGCTTTTTCAGCGAAGAGTGAAAAAGAGGTTCAAGTATTTTTTGATGCGGCGATGGATGCGGGTGGAACGGATAATGGGAAACCAGGTCCGAGACCCGAATATCATGAGCGTTATTTTGGAGCGTTCGTCCTAGATCCAGATGGGAATAACATCGAAGCGGTTTTTGGGAATAGTTAATAAAAAACACCCTCCAATTGGAGGGTGTTTTTTTGTTTATGAAGCTTGTTCGATTGCGTAGTCGATGATGATGCCAGCAATATCGAGGCCGGTGACGCGTTCGAGTTCTTTGAATCCAGGGTTCCCATTGATTTCAAGGAGGAGCGGACCGCGTTTGGAGCGAATAATGTCGACGCCTGCGATGTTGAGATCAAATACGTCTGTTGTACGCAGAGCGAGAGCCGTTTCTTCCTCTGTGAGCTCTACTTGATAGCCCGTTCCGCCGATAGAGGTATTTGCACGTATTTCTCCGGTAAGTGCCTTGCGTTCCATTGCAGCAACAACCTTTCCATTTACGACATAGACTCTTAAGTCGCTATTTTTTGCTTCCTCGATGAATTCTTCAATAATGAGTGGGTTGCGATCTCGAACGGCGAGGTAGTCGACAATCGGACGAAGTGTTTCTTCGTTGGGTGCGTAGAACACGCCTTTGCCATGAGTACCGAACGCCACTTTGATGATCGAAGGAAATCCAATTTGTTTTGCGATTGCGATCGCGTCAGCTGGTTTGCGTGCAATACCCCAGCGTGGGCAGGGGATATTATGCTTTTCAAACAAGACATGCTGAGTAAGCTTATTCTTGGCCCAGGTAAATCCGTTACGACCATTGAGAATTTTATACCCAGCGTTCTCAAGAATTTGGACGGCATAGGTACGCAAACTTGGCTCTTCGACAAAGTTTGGTCGCGAGATGATGATATCGAGTTCTGGAAGTGGTTCCCCATGATGCAAAATCTGTCCCTCAACAAATGAGAGATAGGGTTCATATATTTTGATCGCTTTATGTCCGCGGAGTTCTGCGGCTTCTTCGAAACGATCTGCTCCCGTTGGGATTTCTTCTGGGGGTTCTGAGAAAATGAGTATGCCGATATTCATATTATTTTTTCATAAAGATACGTTCTGTCGCTTGGGGGTGAAGAGCATCTCGATCTGAGAGACCATTGAGTTCAAGTCCGT